>CAZXFZ010000099.1:2166-4027 GCA_964640285.1 uncultured Rhodoluna sp. | reverse complement strand
TCGCGGCTAGAGATAACCCAGGAATCTTGCTTGACCCTCATACAACCACCTAACTTTAGGTTCGAATTTCTCTACATTGATACCCGCTAATTGTGCGGTGGGGGTATGACATTTAAGGGGCTTGCGTTGGAAGCAAGACGCTTACGCGAGACTCTTCGGTCCAGATTCCCGTTGTCGAATTGAAGCCAGAGACGATGATTTGATAACCGTATCCGGGATTCAAATTTCGAATCGTAAGTGATCGGTCACCTGGGAAGGCCCCGGTTGCGGTGTATGAGGTTTGATAGCGCGCGACAACCTGCCAAGCGGTGACGCTGGCCGCTGTAGCCGAATCGGCATCCCAGGCGACAGTCACGCTGGTTGGTGTTACATCAACCACACGAAGATTTGTTGGAGCGGGTAGCTTGGTTGGCGGCAGCGGTGCCGAACCATTTGCGCGCACGGTCGTGATCGACTCAGTTGTCCATTGTCCAGACTCGAGCAAGGCAGTCACTCGCACGCTGTAAAGAAGCCCCGGGCTCACCGAACCAGAGTTGAATCGCACATGGTTGCGCGCCCCATTAATCTCGCGATAGCCACCCGACTGGAATGAAGACTGGCGTTCGATCGAAACGCTGTAGCGCTGCACGCCTGGCATTTCAGCCCAGGTGACCTCGATGGTGTCTTCGACGGCGGTTGCGACAACACCGCTTGGCCCGGCCACAGGGGTCGGCTCAACCGGCCTGGTGCCAAGCGTGCGCAGGTTAAGACAGGCGCGCTCAGACTCGCGCGGTTGCAAATAGTAAGCACACACGACGTAATCCCAACCTGGCGTCAGATCTGTGAATTGAACCACGGGGTTAGACCCGTCTGCGCCCTTCAGTGTGAATGAGTCGTCGTAGCGCAGATAGACCTGGTAGGGCCCAGTGACATCGTTTCGCGGGGTGAAGGAAACCGTGGCGGTGGTGTCGGTGCGCGAGACCAGAGTCAGACCGGTTACGGCCGGTGCCAGCGACGAATTTGGTTGTTCGGCATCCGATGGATCTGGATAGACAACCTCCGGGCTGCCACCATCTTGAGGGTCCGGCTGAATTTCATAACCCGATGGCCCACGCACAGCAGCAATGAATCCAGCTGGGACGCTCGTGGCGAACTCCATAGCCATCGGTGTCGAGACCGAACTTCGAGTCACAACTGCGGTTGGAAGCGAAGTGGATGGCGCGACGTTGCCGGCCTTGATGGTGGTCAAACGTGGCTTGATGGCAACCCAGCGCAACTTGCCTGCCGCGGTTCGAACGCATCTCAGTGAAGTTGAGGACACCTTGGCCGTAGCGTTCACCTTGGTGCAGACGACTCCGGCCTTTGGTTTAGGAGTTGAACCCGATGGGGCAGCCTGTGCTGGTGCGGCCGCGAGCGCAGAGACGGCGAGCGCGACACCCGCAAAAAATCCAGCGAACTTGCGAACGGCCATAATCCCTCCCATGCCTCAACAGTATCCCTAGATTGTGACAGTGACTAGGATGCGTTTTGCGCGAATGCCCGACGCACCGGGTACTCAAGGTAGTCCGCCGCGTAATCGAGGTTCGGAAACCGCCAAACGTAATCCCTGGCGATCTGGGCAAGCGCTGCCCAGAAGAACACGTTCAGCAGATCGACCGAAATATGCGTCATCGAATCCCCCGGAAACGCCTTGCCGATCGTTCGGCGCAGCAGAGTCGGAACCTCTCCTAGGCCAACGCGGTGCAGAGCGGCGCGAATCTGAAACTCGAGTTCGCGAGCACGGCGCGGCGTCCAGAGCACGTTGCCGCCGGCGGCATCGCCGAATCGGCCGTACTCGTCTGACGGAAGGTGCAGCAGGATGTGCGCAATCTGCGCGTGTCGA
>CAZXFZ010000099.1:0-2156 GCA_964640285.1 uncultured Rhodoluna sp. | reverse complement strand
CGAACGTGAGCCTGGTCAAGTTGGTCGAAGAGAGAGGCGAAGTCAGAAAACTCGTATCCTGCCCGACGCAGGTCTAGAACGTCGGGGTAATAGGCCAACTTATAGAACGGAATGTGATCGGATGCGCCTCGGCGCGATCCCTCGACCACCGGCCGGGCAGCCTCGAGTGTCGCCGCAGTCCAGCTGGCTACGGCTTCGTCATCCTCAAGATTCGGGCCATCGTCGAAGCGCTTCACAGTAATACGAACCTACTATCCGACTAAAGAATTCGACAAAGCACCAATGGGAATCAAATAACCTTGAGGCATGTCTTCAAACAAGAGCCCGAAAAAGCCGCGCAAGCCATATCGCTTCGGTTGGGCGGATGCGGTAATCATCGTCTCAGTATTGGCCATTGCCAGCGTAGGAGCGACGGTTTGGTATGGGGTCAATGAGGCTCCAAAGGTAGGCCGCGATGCCGACTCAAAGGCTTGTGTTGCCTTCAACGAGGGGTTGGGCAAGGCGCAGGCCGCATACATGGCAACCAAAGACACCGGCAAATATCTAGACGAGTTCTTTGCGGGCAACGACAAGGCACTCGAGGCAGCCGACCCTAACGGCTCACTGATTACATTGCTCACCGATGTTGGCATGCAGCGCCTATCGGTGAACGCCGACATGGGTGAGGTCGCGATTCAGTACATGGAACAGGGTGCGATGCAGGTTCAAACCGACTGCGCCGAGATTCTTGGCGTGACGATTGAATCGACTCCGACGCCAACAAAGTAAGGACTAGCTCGGTTAGCCGAGTTAGGGGCGAAAAGGTGCTACTTGCCAGCCAGCATGTCGTGGCGCACGATGATTGCGTCACGAGCCGGGCCGACACCGATGGCCGAGATGCGGGCACCGCTGATGCGCTCGAGCATCAAAACGTAATCCTGAGCGGTCTGCGGCAGATCTTCGAAGCGACGGGCACCGGTGATGTCTTCGCTCCAACCAGGGAAGGTCTCATAGATTGGCTTAGCGTGGTGAAAATCGCTTTGAGAAACAGGCATCTCATCGATGCGCTTGCCGTCAACTTCGTAGGCAACACACACCGGAATCTCTTTGAGGCCGGTCAGTACGTCGAGCTTGGTTAGAACGAAATCGGTCACACCGTTGATGCGAGCCGAATAGCGTGCAATCGGAGCGTCATACCAGCCGCAGCGACGTGGACGTCCGGTAGTGGTGCCGTATTCGTGACCAGTCGCACGCAAGAACTCCCCCGACTCGTCAAACAGCTCGGTTGGGAACGGACCCGCACCAACACGAGTTGTGTAAGCCTTCACAATGCCGATCACGGTCTTGAATAAGCCGGGGCCGATTCCAGAACCAGTGGATGCGCCACCCGCGGTGGAGCTCGACGAAGTCACAAAAGGATAGGTGCCGTGATCAACATCAAGCATGGTTGCCTGGCCACCCTCGAACAGAACGGTCTGGCCGCGCTCGATTGCCGAGTGCAATTCGAATGCGGTATCGGCAACCATGGGGCGCAAACGGTCGGCGTATGAAAGCAACTCGGCGACGGTCTCGTCAACCTTGATTGCGGCACGGTTGTAAACCTTGGTCAGCAGGTTGTTCTTGGTGACCAGCGCACCCTCAACCTTTTGACGAAGGATGCTCTCATCGAACAAATCCTGCACACGAATGCCGATTCGGTTGATTTTGTCGGCGTAGGTTGGACCGATGCCTCGTCCGGTGGTGCCGATCGCGCGCTTGCCCAGGAAGCGCTCGGAAACCTTGTCAACCGTGACGTTGTATGGGGTGATGATGTGCGCGTTAGCCGAAACACGCAGCTTTGAGGTGTCGATGCCACGCGCGTTTCGCGCATCCAGTTCTTGGAATAGAACTGCAAGGTCAATCACCACACCGTTCGAGATGACTGGGGTAACGCCCGGAGTCAGGATGCCCGATGGCAGCAGGTGCAGCGCATACTTTTCGTTGCCGATAACGACGGTGTGGCCGGCGTTGTTGCCACCGTTGAACTTGACCACGTAGTCAATGTGCTCGGCGAGCAGGTCAGTTGCTTTGCCCTTGCCCTCGTCGCCCCATTGCGCACCAACAATCACTACTGCAGGCATAGTTCACCCTCGTTTTTCGTCATCGGGGATGTAACGCGCGATTGCGCTATTACTAAT
>CAZXFZ010000098.1:3018-4124 GCA_964640285.1 uncultured Rhodoluna sp. | reverse complement strand
CAGAGCGTCAGGCCACAAAGGATGCCGGCGAGATCGCTGGCTTGAACGTGCTTCGCATCATCAACGAGCCAACCGCCGCCGCTCTGGCATACGGCCTCGACAAGGGCAAGCAAGACGAGCTCATCCTCGTATTCGACCTCGGTGGTGGAACCTTCGACGTTTCGCTGCTCGAAGTTGGCAAGGATGACGACTTCTCTACCATTCAGGTTCGTGCCACCTCGGGTGACAACCGCCTCGGTGGTGACGACTGGGATGCCCGCATCGTCGAGCACCTGGTCAAGAAGTTCAAGGAGACCACCGGTGTCGATGTCTCGAACGACAAGATCGCGCTGCAGCGTCTGAAGGAAGCAGCCGAGCAGGCAAAGAAGGAACTGTCGCAGTCGATGCAGGCTTCGATCCAGTTGCCTTACCTGAGCCTCACCGAGAATGGCCCAGCCAACCTCGACGAGACCATCACCCGCGCTCAGTTCGAGCAGATGACCGCCGACCTACTCGAGCGCACCAAGAAGCCGTTCAACGACGTGATCGCTGAGGCCGGCGTAAAGGTGTCAGACATCGCACACGTTGTGCTGGTCGGTGGATCGACTCGTATGCCAATGGTCACCGAACTGGTCAAGAGCCTCACCGGCGGCAAGGAGCCGAACAAGGGTGTAAACCCTGACGAGGTTGTCGCGGTTGGCGCATCCTTGCAAGCTGGTGTTCTGAAGGGCGAGCGCAAGGACGTTCTGCTGATTGACGTGACCCCGCTTAGCCTCGGCATCGAGACCAAGGGTGGCATCATGACCAAGATCATCGAGCGCAACACCGCTATTCCGACCAAGCGCAGCGAGACCTTCACCACCGCCGAAGACAACCAGCCACAGGTGAGCATCCAGGTGTTCCAGGGTGAGCGCGAGTTCACTCGCGACAACAAGTCGCTGGGCAACTTCGACCTCGGTGGCATCGCTCCGGCACCGCGTGGAATCCCGCAGATCGAAGTCACCTTCGACATCGACGCAAACGGCATCGTGCACGTTTCGGCGAAAGACAAGGGCACTGGCAAAGAGGCATCCGTCACCATCACCGGTGGCTCGAGCCTGGCCAAGGAAGACATCGAGCGCATGGTT
>CAZXFZ010000098.1:0-3008 GCA_964640285.1 uncultured Rhodoluna sp. | reverse complement strand
AAGAAGCGTCGTGAAGACCAAGAGACCGTGAACACCGCCGAGCAGGCCGTTTACCAGACCGAGAAGCTAATCAAGGACAACGACGAGAAGCTGCCAGAAGACGTCAAGACCGAGGTTCAGGCCGACGTTGACGCGTTGAAGACTGCGCTCGCCGCTGACCCTAAGGACATCGATGCCATCAAGTCGGCACTCGAGAAGCTGACCCAGTCGCAGCAGAAGCTCGGCGAGGCGATTTACGCCGCCGCCTCAGCTGAGTCGGCCGCTGGTGAGGCTGGCGAAGGCGCATCCTCGGCATCGAATGAGGATGTAGTTGACGCCGAGGTAGTCGACGACGAGGACGAGAAGAAGTAATGACCGAAGAGCAACTTCAACCAGAAGACTCGCAAGGCGCAGAGCAGGGTGTCGAGAGCGAGGTCCAGCCGGATCTCGACTCGGCCCCAGCCGAAGCCGATGCGGTTGATGCGGAGCTTGCCGACCTGGTCGACGAGACTGGGCCAATCAGCAAGGAGGCCGAGCTGCTTGCCGACCTTCAGCGCTTGCAAGCCGAGTTCGTCAACTACAAGGCTCGAGTCGAACGCGATCGCGACCTCGCTCGCACAAACGCCGTCGCCGAGGTGCTTCGCGCATTCATGCCGGCGATGGACGACCTGACTCGCGCCGAAGCACACGGTGACCTCGAGGGTTCACCGCTGGCTGCCGTTGCTACCAAGCTGCGCAACGCAGGTGACAAGTTTGGGCTAAAGCAGTTTGGTGCCAAGGGCGACAAGTTTGACCCTGAGCTGCACAATGCACTGGTTCAGACTCCTAACCCTGAGGTGACCGAGATGGTTATCGCCGATGTGGTCGAGCCTGGCTACCAGTTGGGAGAGAAGTTGCTGCGCCCAGCGATGGTTGCGGTCTTCATTCCCGCCGAGCAGTAGTCACAACTCTCAAATTTCGAAAAACTAGCAAGCAATAAGGAGGTATCAATGGCAAGTCAGGACTGGTTCGAAAAGGACTTCTATAAGACGCTTGGCGTATCCAAAGATGTCTCTGATGCCGACCTGAAGAAGGCGTATCGCAAGCTTTCTCGGCAGTACCACCCAGACACCAATCCGGGTGATGCCAAGGCCGAGGCGCGATTCAAAGAAATCAGCGAGGCCTATTCGGTGCTGAGCGATAAGCAGCAGCGAGCCGAGTATGACCAGATTCGAGCCATGGGTGGCGGCGCACGGTTTACCGGTGGTGCTGGATTCCCAGGTGGCGCCGGTGGTTTTGGCGGAGCTGGTTTTCCTGGCGGCGCGGCCGGGTTCGAGGATGTCTTTGCCAACCTGTTTGGCGGCGGCTTCGGCGGTGCCGGTGGCGGTCGCGGTGGCTTCGGCGGCTTTGGACCTCAGCGCGGCAGTGACCTCGCAATCTCAAAGACCATCGACTTCATCGACTCGATCAAGGGTGCAACCGTCAAGATTGCGCTGAGCAATCACAGCGACCCGATCAGCCTCAAAGTGCCGGCCGGCATTCAGGATGGCCAAAAGCTAAAGGTTCGCGGCAAAGGCCAAGCCAGCCCGAATGGCGGTGAACCCGGCGATTTGGTAGTCACGATTCAGGTCAAGCCGCATCCTGTGTTTAGTCGAGATGGCTCGAACTTGCGGGTTAGCGTGCCAGTGACTTTTGCCGAAGCGGTGCTTGGAGCAACCATTCAGGTGCCGACGCTCGGTGGCGAGCCGGTCAAACTCAAGGTTGCCCCGGGCACACCAAACGGTCGAGTGCTACGAGTGAAGGGCCGCGGAGTAGTCACTGCCAAGGGCGAAGGCGACCTGCTGGCGACCGTTGAGATCGCGGTGCCCTCGCACGTCAGCGACAAGGCCGCCAAGCTGCTTGAAGAATTCAACAAGCAATTGCCGGATGAAGATCCGCGCGCCGATCTGCTGCTGAAGGCGGGGTTGCTCTAAATGGAACAGCTCGACGAAAACAGCCCAATCTTCTCGATTGGTGTGGCCGCCGAGCTCGCCATGATGCATCCGCAAACCTTGCGCGATTATGACCGCATGGGTCTGGTCGTGCCTGAGCGCACCGGCGGGCAAACCCGACGGTACACGATGCGAAACATCGCGCAGCTGCGCGAGATCGCTCGCCTCTCTTCTGAGGGTGTCTCTCTCGAGGGCATCCGCAGAGTTCTGGAACTCGTGAACCAGAACGCCGAACTCGCAAAACGAGTAGCTGAACTCGAGAAGGCGCTCGCCAACGAGCTGATGAACCGACCAGGTGCCCGAGTTTTCGCAGCCGGAAACCAAGGCGTGGTTAGCATGGCCGCCGGCAAGCGCCCGTCACGCAGCACATCAGTTGTTGTTTGGCGACAGCGCTAGTAACACTCCTAACGCAGTGAGCAATCCTCACCGGAGGTAAAAGATGAACAACCAGCAAATGCCAAATCAGGGCGAACAAAAATCTGCACTAGAGCAGTTCGGCGTAAACATGACCGAGCTCGCAAAGGCAGGAAAGCTCGATCCAGTAATCGGTCGCGACGCCGAGATCCGACGCGTCTCGCAGGTGCTTAGCCGTCGCACCAAAAACAACCCGGTGCTGATTGGCGAACCAGGTGTCGGCAAGACCGCCGTGGTCGAGGGTCTAGCTCAGCGCATCATCGCGGGTGACGTGCCCGAGAGCCTAAAGGGCAAACAGCTAATCAGTCTCGACCTCGCTGCCATGGTTGCCGGAGCCAAGTTCCGCGGCGAATTTGAAGAGCGTCTCAAGGCGGTGCTTGCCGAAATCAATGCCGCCGAGGGTCAGGTAATCACCTTCGTTGACGAACTGCACACTCTCGTTGGTGCGGGTGCCGCCGACGGTTCTATGGATGCCTCAAACATGCTCAAGCCGATGTTGGCCCGAGGTGAGCTTCGCCTGATTGGCGCAACCACTCTTGACGAATACCGCGAACGAATTGAAAAGGACCCCGCACTGGAGCGTCGCTTCCAGCAGGTCTTCGTGGGCGAACCGAGCGTGGTTGACACCATCGCAATTCTTCGCGG
>CAZXFZ010000097.1:0-4148 GCA_964640285.1 uncultured Rhodoluna sp. | reverse complement strand
GGGCTCACCTGCACTCGGTCGGCGCGGGTCAGCAGATCTTCGTCGACTTCGACGTCGATGTTTGCGACCGCTCTGTAGTGCCGGGTTGTCCGGCCGCCGCCCCAGGCGGATTGAGCGCTGACGAACTACGCGTGTTTGCCAACCTTGCCGGCGCAACACCTGCAGTCAAAGCCATAGACATCACCGAAATCGACTCCACTGCGGACGCGCCAGACGGGCGCACAGTTCGCCTCGGGGCCTTGCTCATTCTTGAGGCCGCCGCTGGCCTGGCTAGCCGCGCCTAACCTGTCGCCTTGTAAACATCAGACCTTCGACTGACGTTGATTATTTCGATCAACACCTGGTCTTCGTCTATTTGATAGATGATTCGATACTCTCCTCGACGAGCAGAGTAGGCCGGAAAGAAGGGCTCATTTAGCTGTTTGCCAACTCGATAGGGGTTTTCAGCGAGCGGACCCTCGATAAACGCAAAGGCTGCTTCAGCGATTTTCAGCGGCAGCGTTTCACTCAAAGCCCTGACTGCACGTGCCGAGTAAGTGATCTTGTATAGCTTTCGACTAGTCACCTAGACGACCCGATTTGCGCATGATTTCTCGCATCTCTGCCGAGTCGACCGATTTTCCGTCTTGAAGCTCGCGCATTCCCTCGAGTATTTCTCGAGTCTCTTCTCTATTGGCGAGAATCTCCAGTGTTTCAATCAGCGAATCAAAGTCATCGGCACCAATAAGCAAGGCAACTCGCTGACCGTTTTTTGTTATCTCGAATCGTTCATGAGTGCTCGCAGCCGACTCGATTAGCTGAGAAAACCTGGCCCTGGCGTCGGCTAACGAAATCGTACTCATGTACATAATTCTGCACAACGCATGCCTTTTGTCAACCATCGGCTAGATTGACACGGTGAGCGAAACTCCGAGCAACGAAATCAAAGCGCCCAGCGCATCCGTGCTCAGAAATCGCAACTTTCAGTGGCTGTGGACCGGCCAGACCATAAGTTCCATCGGTGACCAAATGAGTGGTCTGGCTTTGCCGGTGCTCGCAGTCACGATGCTCCACGCCTCCGAATGGCAAGTCGGCCTTATGAACGCGGCCGGGTTGAGCATGTTTCTGCTGATTGGATTGCCTGCAGGTGCCTGGGTCGATCGCTGGCGCAAACGACGAGTCATGATAGTCGCCGACGTGGTGCGAATGATTGCCGTTGGATCAGTTCCAATTGCGTGGTTCTCGGGTTTTCTGAGCATGTGGTACCTGATTGCCGTGGCTGCAATCATGAGTGTCGCCAACGTATTCTTCGATGTCTCTTATCAGAGCGTGCTTCCGTTGATGCTGCCGAAAGAGCAGATGGCAAAGGCGAACTCGGCCCTCGAAACAACCAAGCAAACAGCCAGCATTGCTGGGCCGGCCGTAATTGGCACCTTGCTCACAATCGTCAAAGCACCAGTGCTGATGATCGTCGACGCGTTCAGCTTTCTGGTCAGCTGGATCGCGATTAGTCGAATCAAGATTGACGAGGCAGCCGTTCCTAAGCACGAACGCAAGCCACTCAAAACCGAGATTATCGAGGGCGTTAAGTTCGTCGCAAGGCATCCAATCATTAGTCGAATCACAATTTCGACCTCGGTTTACAACTTCTTCGCCACCGGTGCCAGCACCCTCCTGCCAATTCTGGTGCTGCGAAACATGGGTGTCTCACCGGCCCTGTTCGGCCTCACCTTTACTGTCGCGGCAATTGCGGGTCTGGCCGGTGCGGTTAGTGCTGCCAAGATTGGCGAAAAGCTCGGTCAAGGCAACACTGTGATTTTGGCGATGTTGCTCAGTGGAATCGCGAGCATCGGGTTTCCAATTGCTGCAATCATCGGGGATGCGAGCGCGATGCCAATTGTTATTGCATCCGAGGCCCTGATCTCGTTCGCTGGACTTGTCTACAACATCACTCAGGTGAGTGCCCGGCAGGCGCTTTGCCCAGAACATCTTCTCGGGCGCATGAACGCATCCATTCGGTTCTTTGTTTGGGGTGTGATGCCAATCAGCGCACTGGCCAGCGGCGCCTTTGCCACGACCTTCGGCATGGTGCCGGTGATGATTGTCGGTGCTGCCGGCGCCCTGAGCGCGACCTGGTTCGTGCTCGCATCGCCTCTTCGAGGCATGAAAAACATCGTGGAAGAAGGAAAGAAGTTCGAGGTTTCTAACTAAGTGAGTCGATTTAAGTCAGAGGGAGCACTGCGAGCGCTAAACCATCGCAACTACCGCCTGCTGTATCCGGCTCAGGTTTTCTCGAACGTTGGCACCTGGGCGCAACGCGTGGCACAGGACTGGCTGGTTCTAGAACTGACTGGCAGCGCGCAGCTGCTGGGCCTGGTAACCGCGCTGCAATTTCTGCCCTCGCTGCTGCTCAGCCTTTATGGTGGCGTGCTTGCCGACCGGTTCAAGAAGCGCAATCTTTTGGTTCTGACCAACATCGGTGGTGGCTTGGCTTCGGCCGCACTGGGTCTTTTGGTGGTGACCGGGCTGGTTCAAATCTGGCACGTGTGTGTGCTCGCTTTCGCCGTCGGAGTATTCAGTGCATTGGATGCGCCAGTGCGCACAAGCTTTAGCTCAGAACTCGTTGGTCGCGAGGACATCCCGAGTGCGATCAGCCTCAACTCGGCTAACTTCAACGCGGGACGTCTGCTTGGCCCAGCCGCATCCGGCTTCATGATTGTTGCTTTCGGCACCGGAGTCTCGTTCCTGGTCAACTCGGTCACCTACCTGCTGCTCGTGATTGCGCTGCTGATGCTTCGCACCAACGAGCTGCACATTCAGGTGCAGCCAGACTCGGGGGCCAACCTCAAGGCGGCCATTCGATACGTTTTGCGGACCAAAGTGATTTTCTTGGTTATGCTCGCGGTGTTCTTTGCAACCACCTTTGGGTTGAACTTTCAGATTTTCGCCGCACTCATGGCCACCAAGGAGTTCGACAAGGGTCCGGCCGAATTCGGCATCCTTGGTTCGGTGTTAGCCATCGGTTCGTTCACCGGCGTGATCATCTCGGCAAGACTTGAGCATCTGCGTGTGCCGCGCGTCGTGATGATGGGAACCTTTGCCTTCGGTGCACTGCTGATGATTGGTGCATGGATGCCGACATACGAAACGTTCGCGCTGTTTCTGCCGTTGGTCGGTGGCATTGCGCTTTTCACGCTGATCTCGGCCAACTCGTTTGTGCAGACCACCTGCGAACCGACCCTTCGCGGGCGTGTGATGGGCATCTATCTGCTGATCTTCATGGGTGGAACACCAATCGGTTCGCCGCTGATTGGGTTCTCGGCTGAGCAGCTCGGCATTCGCCCAACCATCATGATTTGCGGAACCGTGGTCGCGGTGGCAGGTGCCTGGTTGTTCGTGGCGTTGCGCCGAGCCAGACTGAGCGCCCCCACTAGTCTGAACGAGTGAGTCAAGTCAGCGGCAAGCGCATCCATCGGGCTTGGTGGATTGCCGGCATAACCTTCCTGACCCTGATTGCCGCCGCGGCCTTTCGATCGACCACTTCTGTGCTCTTTGAACCGCTAGAAAGCCACTTCGGCTGGACTCGCACACAAACTTCGCTTGCTATAACAGTGAACCTGGTTTTCTATGGGCTGACCGCTCCGTTTGCTGCAGTGCTCATGGAACGATTCACGATTCGCCGGGTCGGAACTATCGCTCTGGCATTCATCGGTCTCGGCACGGGCCTGACCTTGTTCATGACCGAGGCCTGGCAACTGGTTCTCTACTGGGGAGTTTTCGTCGGTCTGGGCACCGGATCGCTGGCGCTAGTTTTCGCATCCATCGTCGCTAACCGCTGGTTCGAAAGTCGCCGCGGTTTAGTCACCGGCATTTTCTCGGCCGCCTATGCCACGGGCCAGCTGCTGTTTTTGCCGCTCATCGCCCACCTCGTTATGTCTAGCGGCTGGCAGATTGGTTCGCTCGTTGTGACCGGTCTGGTGGTGGCTCTAATGCCGCTGTTTTTCTTTGGGTTCCGTGACCGCCCCAGCGATGTTGGCCTTCTTCCATTCGGAGCAACCGAGCCCGAGGTTGAGACCGAGAAAGCACCAACTACGGTTCGAGGCACCATCAGCACGCTTCGCGAAGCGATGGCCAAGAAACCCTTTTGGATTCTTGCCGGCACCTTTTTC
>CAZXFZ010000096.1:0-4164 GCA_964640285.1 uncultured Rhodoluna sp. | reverse complement strand
AGTGATGCGACAAGAATCCAATCGCCATTCAGCATTGGGTTCTCTCGTTCTCGGCTATTGAGTCAGTCGGCTATTCGATTTACAGCCCAGGGCTGGTCATCGAAAGAACGTCGAGTGCCTTGTCGAGCTGCTCCATGGTCAGTTTCTCGCCGTCAACGTATCCGAGGTCAATCGTTGCCTGACGTACGGTTAGCCCAGCAGCAACCGAGTGCTTCGCAATCTTCGCAGCAGCCTCGTAACCGATGTATTTGTTGAGAGGGGTAACAATCGAGGGGCTCGACTCGGCCAGCGCACGAGCGCGCTCTTCGTTGACCTCGAGTCCCTTTATGGTCTTGTCGGCCAGCAAACGCATCGAGTTGGCGAGCAAGCGAATCGACTCGAGCAGGGCGTTGCCCATTACTGGAATCGCGACGTTCAACTCGAAGTTTCCGGTTGCTCCAGCCCATGCGGTGGTGGCGTCGTTGCCGATAACTCGCGCGCAAACCATCATTACGGCCTCAGGAATAACAGGGTTGACCTTGCCCGGCATGATCGATGAACCTGGCTGCAGGTCTGGGATGTGCAGCTCGGCAAGGCCCGCATTCGGGCCTGAACCCATCCAGCGCAGGTCGTTGTTGATCTTGGTCAGCGAAACTGCAAGGACGCGCAAAGCGCCCGAGGCCTCTACCAATGCATCGCGTGCACCCTGGGCCTCAAAGTGGTTGCGGGCTTCAGTGATTGGCAGCCCAGTTTCTTCGGCCAGCAGGCGGATTACCTCTTGTGGGAAGCCCTTTGGGGTGTTGATGCCGGTGCCCACCGCGGTGCCACCGAGTGGAACCTCAGCGGTGCGACCGATGGTTGACTCCACGCGCTCGATTGCATAGCGAATCTGGGCGGCGTATCCGCCGAATTCTTGACCAAGGGTGACCGGAGTCGCATCCATCAGGTGAGTGCGGCCAGCCTTGACCACGGTCTTCCAGAGTTCTGCCTTTTCTTCGAGTGACTTCGCCAAGTAGTCGAGCGATGGCAGAAGGTCGTGAATCAGGGCCGAGGTGACTGCCACGTGAACCGAAGTCGGAAAAACATCGTTCGATGATTGGGATGCGTTCACGTGGTCGTTCGGGTGCACGTTGTCGCCAAGGTTGCGAGTGGCCAGTGTGGCAAGCACCTCGTTCATGTTCATGTTTGACGAGGTTCCCGAACCGGTCTGGAAGATGTCGACCGGAAATTCACCGTCGTGCTTGCCAGCGATTACCTCGTCGGCAGCTGCGGCAATGGCGCGAGCGACTTCATCCTTGAGAACACCGAGCTTGGCGTTGGCGAGTGCCGCAGACTTCTTGATCTGCGCCAATGCGGCGATGTGGGCGCGCTCGAGCGTGGTTCCCGAGATAGGGAAGTTCTCGACTGCACGCTGAGTCTGTGCGCGGTACAGAGCGTTTACAGGCACCTTGACTTCGCCCATGGTGTCGTGTTCGATGCGGTATTCCACGATGAATGCCTTTCGGTTTTGCGCGTTCGTGCGCTGGTTTGGTTTTGGTTTAGCCGAGTTCGCCGATGGTGACGATCGGGTGAATTTCGCCAAGTGCAAGCTTGTAGTTTGCGCCAACTACACCCAATTTACCCGCCTTTACGGCCTCTGAAATGGTTTCAGATTTGGTCAACATCTCGTTCATGGTGTCGTGCACGTGCCACTCGGTAACCTCATCGATTTCGAGTTTGCCGGCCGCGTTCGCCTCGAGAACGGTTGGCTTGATTTGGTCGACGAGGTGGTGAATAAACCGGCCGCTAGCTGGCAGGATGCCCGCCACATCATCCATCGTTGCTTGGATCGCCCCGCAGTCGTCGTGCCCAAGCACCAGAATTAGTGGAACCCCGAGCACCTCGACGCTGTATTCGAGCGATCCGAGGATGGTTTCGCCGATGACCTGACCGGCGTTTCGAACCACAAAAAGATCGCCGAGCCCGAGGTCGAAGATGATTTCGGCCGATAGTCGGCTGTCGGCGCAACCGAAGAGTGCCGCAAATGGCTTTTGTTTTTCGGCGAGTTTGGTGCGCAGGTCAACATCTTGTCGCGGGTGAGCGGGGATGCCCTCGACAAACCGACGATTGCCCAACAGCAGAGCCTGCCAGGCCTGTGCCGGGGTCTGCGGACGTGCGAGAGTGTTAGGCACCTGGCAGTTCCTTGGTGATGAGCGACGAGATCAATTCGAAGTCGGCTTCAGAGTCGAAACCATAGAGCAATACGGTGTTGTCCTCAGCGTTTTCGAGGTTCATCTTGTAAACACGCACGATGTCACGCATTTTTGGCGGGTTTTTGGGCTCGGGCACGGTGTACTGCCACCAGTCTGAACCGATTTGCTGCACGTTTGGCGCGGCTCCATCGCCTAGCTGCGTGAACAACCAGGTGGAGTTTATGTTCCAGGCCTGAGTCATGCCCACGTATTGGTTTTTTGGCCCAACGAACGAGACAGTCCAGGTTGCGACGCCACCGGTGGTGTTGGCGCTCCAGGATGCGTTGCTGACCCACCAGCCTTCGGGCAGAACTGGTGCAATCACGTCGTAGTCGGTCGAATCCTCAACTTGTGCGGCGATTTTCGCGTAGTCAACCTTTGGAATCCGGTTTGATTCGTCACGAGGCACGGCAATCACGATGATGGCCACCATCGCAAAACTCACCAGCAACGAGAGCAGCAGGTTGCGCACCGTCTGACGGGCGCGGCGTTTTGCTGCTGCATCACTCATAGAGGGTTACTTTGCCTTCTTCTCGGCGAGGGCGTCATCCAGCCGTTTGCGGGCACCCGATAGCCATTCCTCGCAGCGCTTTGCTAGCGCTTCACCGCGTTCCCACAGGTTCATCGACTCTTCGAGAGTTACCGAGCCGGCCTCGAGTGCCGAAACGACCTTGGCGAGCTCATCGCGAGCCTGCTCGTAGCTCATCGACTGGATGTCGTCGTTGGCCTTGTTCTTTTCTGCACTCATGGTGTCTCCAGTTTAATCGGGTGGCGAAGGGGTTGGGCTGGCGGGGGCTAGTCGGCGGTGGCCTTGAGATCGCCCTTGGCGAGGCGAATCTGAATCTTGGTGCCGCTTTTTACGGCGGAGGCATCCTGAAGCACGTAGCCGTCAGCGTCGCGAACAACCGAGTAGCCGCGGTCGAGGGTTTTTTGTGGCGACATCGAAACCACGAGGCTCTTTAGGTTGGCGATCTTCAAATCCTGCAGGTGGATGAAGTTGCCGAAGAGCTCTCGGTTTCGAGCCAGGCTGCGATCGAGTTCGAGTTTGTGATCATCGATGAACTGATAGGGGTTGGCCAAGACTGGTCTTGACCGCAGTGCTGCAATTTGCTCGCCGGCATTAGCGACAAACTGCGACAGGCGGTTGAAAAGTTGACCGAGCATGCGATCGATGTTCGCGCGCTCTTCGGCAACATCTGGCACCACTTTTTTGGCGGCGTCGGTCGGTGTGGATGCCCTTAGGTCGGCAACTTCGTCGAGCACCGGGCGGTCGTTTTCGTGCCCGATGGCCGAGATGATCGGAGTCTTTGCCGCCGCCGCCGCGCGCACGAGTGCTTCGTCGCTGAACACAACAAGGTCTAGGAAGGAGCCACCGCCGCGGGCGATGATGATGACATCGACCTCGGGGTCGGAATCAAGTTCTTTGATTGCCGCGATGATTTCGGGGGCAGCCTTGTCGCCTTGAACAAGGGTGTTGATAACGCGAAACTGTGCCTCGGGCCAGCGAAGTCGGGTGTTCTCGAGCACGTCCTTTTCGGCATCTGATTTTGCGCCGGTGATTAGGCCAATCTTGTTTGGCAAGAACGGGATTGGCTGTTTGCGCTCTGCCGCTGTCAAGCCCTCGGCAATCAACTGCTGGCGAAGACGTTCGATGCGCTCGAGCAGCTCACCAAGCCCGACCTTGCGCATCTCGAGCACCTGCATCGTGAGCTTGCCGTTCTTTCCCCAGAAGGCCGGCTTGATCAGCGCAACGACTCGGTCACCCTGCTTTAGATCACGCGGAATCGACGCGAGATTCCAGGAGTGAATCTCAATCGAGTTTTCGATCTGAAGGTCGCGCAGCGCACCAAACATGTTGGTCGGGTTGAATCGAATCTGCGAAATCTCACCTTCGATCCAAAGATAACCGAGGCGGTCGATCCAGTCCTTGAGTGTGCTGGCCAGGCGCGAAACG
>CAZXFZ010000095.1:0-4201 GCA_964640285.1 uncultured Rhodoluna sp. | reverse complement strand
ACCCACGACCCACGGATTAAAAGTCCGTTGCTCTAACCAACTGAGCTAGAGGCCCGCCACCAACCTAAGTTAGCGCTGACAGTCTACCAGTCTGACTTAGCTCTGCTCTTCGTCTGAGTCGTCGAAGGCTTGCTCTGCCTCGATATCGGCAGCGAGCGACTCGATAGCCTGCATCTCGGCCGAAGATTCGATGCCAGCACCGGTTTCGACGGTGCGCAGGGTGCGCTCAATTGCGTTGGTGCGAGTCTTAGCCGCGGCCACCGTATTCTGAGCGGTGTTGAGCTGCTTCTGCAGTTTGTCCCACACCTGGCCGTATTTCTGGAACTCGGCCTTGGCGGCACTGAGAATCTTCCAGACGTCGCTGGTGCTCTTCTCGATTGCAAGAGTCTTGAAGCCCATCTGAAGGCTGTTCAACAGCGACATCAGGGTCGTTGGCCCAGTCAGCTGAACTCGGAACTTGTTCTGCAGTTCACTGGCAAGGCCTGGGCGACGAATGACCTCGGCAAAAAGCCCCTCGGTAGGCAAATACATGATGGCAAAATCGGTGCTTCGTGGCACGTCGATGTATTTGTCAGAGATGATCTTGGCCTGTGCCTTGATTGCGCGCTCGAGTTCCTTAGATGCTGCCTCGATGGCATCTTTATCGCCGGTTTCTTGAACCGACAGCAGGCGTTCGTAGTCTTCTTGCGGAAACTTTGAGTCGATAGGCAAATAAACGACTTCGCCTTCTTGGCGGCCGGGCAAACGCACCGCAAATTCGACGAGGGCGTCAGAGTTTGCCTTGATCTTGACGTTTGCCTCATACTGCTCGGGCGAAAGCATGTCTTCGAGCTGTCGGCCCAACTGCACTTCGCCCCAACCACCGCGGTTCTTTACGTTGGTGAGCACGCGCTTGAGGTCACCGACACCAGACGCAAGGGTCTGCATTTCGCCGAGGCCTTTTTGCACTGACTCGAGCTGATCGCTGACCAGTTTGAAGGATTCGCCCAGGCGCTTCTCGAGGGTGCCCTGAAGCTTTTCGTCAACTGTCTCGCGCATCTTTTCGAGCTTTTCTTCGTTGCTCTTCTGCATCTTGTCGATGGCAGTCTGCATGGCTGTTTGCAGTTCTACCTGCTTGCGAGCGTTGGCCTCGGTGAGGTCTTTGAGTGCGGCCGACATCTTTTCGAGTGATTCGTTGAGTGTCTTTTGAAGCTCAGTGCGAGCAGCCGTTGCTTCGTCGCGCTGGTTCTTGCCGGTGGTTTCGAATGCGTGACGCAGAATCTCGAACTTGTTCTCGATTTGCAGCTGGTTGCTGCTCATAAGGCGACTGAGTTCGTCTCGGTTATCTGCGAGATTCTTCGAGATGTCGCCTGAGCCCTTTAGCTTGTTGCCGAAAACCGAGAGGATCAAAATCGTGACGCCAATTCCGGTTGACAAACCGATGACAGCTTGCGCTGCAAAAACTCCGTACAAATCCATAGTTGCCTCCAAAGTGGTTAGGGCATCAGGTTATAAAGGGGGTCTGACATTTTTGCGGTTCGGCCACTCAACCAGCAGCATCGCACCAACCATCAGCGCACCACCCAAGGCAGTTTTCAGTGCTAGTTCTTCTTGCCCGATGCCCACCGCAATCAGAGCGGTGAACACCACTTCACTGGTCAGGATGATGGCAACACGAGACGCATCCATTCGGGCTTGAGCCCAGGTTTGCACAAAGAAGGCGATCGCGGTGGCGAAGATTGCCGTGAACAGCACAGCACCCCAAACGCCCTCATTCGGTGGAGCTTGGTATCCATCCCACAAAGCACCAATCCAGCTGACAGCCGCAACCGCGAGCAACTGAACAATGGTCAGCGGATAAGCACTGAAGCTCGAACTAAACCGCGCGAGACCAATGATGTGCCCTGCATAGAGCGCTGCGCAAAGGATGCCCCACACATGGCCGGGTTGAATGCCCAGATCCGTTACAGAGATCAGCGCAAGCCCGGCAGTGGCCAAGGCCACCCCAAATGCAACCTTGAGCGAAACCTTGGTGCGCAAAAACAACCAAGCAAGCAGGGGAGTTAGCACTACATAGAGCCCGGTCAAGAACCCGGTGATTGCCGCGGTGGTCAGCTCTAGGGCGAGAGTTTGAGTCACATACGCCAGACCCAGAATCACCCCGAGCGGAAGTCCGGTGAGCCACAACTTTGGGGTTAGCTGACGAAGAACGGAAGGGCGGGCCGCGATCATGACGAGTGCAGCAATGGTGAAGCGGGTTGCCAAAAAGTCATAGAAGGGTTGCTCGTTGATTGCCGGTTTCATGACCACGAAGGCGGCTCCCCAGGCCAGCGCAACGCTCAGCAGAGCAATCGTGGCGAGGTATGGCTTAGCGAGCGGTTTGGCCCTGTTGGCGCTGGTCATCCCTCAAGGCTATATGTTTCGATCGCGGCAATCTTGCGCTTCTTGCCCAGAGTCAGGTGAACCACAACAAAATCGGCCGGTTTCAGGGCTTTGGCTTGCAACAGAAGCTCGGCCTGAGTGCTTGAGCCAAAAGTCGAGAGCGCTTTCAGGATGCTTGGCAGCGAAGGACGGTGAGCGCAAAGCAGGACTGCCTTTCCCTCTCGAGCAATAGCCAGAACTTCTTTTGCGGTTCGCTGAGGGCCTTTTTGATTTCCGAGTTCCGAGAAAACTGAACGCTCGATGATCTTGACTCGCCGGCTGGATGCGTATGGCTCGACGGTGGTTTTGCAGCGATACCAGGGGCTGGTAAACACTCGCTTTGGTGCGAATGCTGACAGCAGTGGAACGAGCTGTTTGGCTTGCTCGAATCCTTCTGGCAGCAGCGGACGCTTGCCGTCATCCACTGCCTTGCCGCCTTTCCATTCAGCTCTAGGGGTGGCCTTGGCGTGCCTCAGCACAATGAAAGGACGTGTCTCCAGCAAGCCGTTTTTGTGGAGCGCT
Organism: uncultured Rhodoluna sp.; assembly: GCA_964640285.1. Taxonomy (GTDB): domain Bacteria; phylum Actinomycetota; class Actinomycetes; order Actinomycetales; family Microbacteriaceae; genus Rhodoluna. Next base: position 1,279 of record CAZXFZ010000095.1, on the reverse strand, counting down.
TCGACCTCATCGAGCAACTGCCGATCGAAGTCATAGCTGAACTTGGCGCGGGCATCCGCAGTCGTCAGCCAGTTGACGCTCGAGACCTCTTCGTCGGGCTTGAATGTGGAGTTTCGCAAGGCCTTATCGCTAACTTTGGCCGCCCAATAATGCACTTCCTTGAGTTTGCCGCTCGGAAGCTGGTAGCTGCTGCTCGACAACTTTTGACCGAGGCGAACCTTGAGCCCCGTCTCTTCGCGAATTTCACGAACTGCGGTTTGGGCAACGAATTCGCCCGGGTCGACTTTGCCCTTCGGAAAACTCCAGTCGTCATAGCGGCCGCGGTGGATTACGGCGACGAGCAGCTTTCCTTTTTCTATGCGCCAAAGAACTGCTCCAGCAGCTAAAACTTCGGCTTTAGGTGACTCAGCCACGGTTCCTGTTTGAATAGACGGCTTTCATGAGCTGGTCCTGCACATCGGCCAATGGGTTGCCCTCGGCGTCATACTGCTTGCGCAGCCACACTCCGTCAGAGCCAAGGTGCCAGGATGCCGAGTCCTCAGCCATCGCCAAATCGAACATCGAGTTGAGCTCGCGAATTTGATCGACCTGCGTAATGCGAACCAGTGCCTCTACGCGGCGGTCAAGGTTTCGATGCATCATGTCAGCCGACCCAATAAAGACGGCTGGGTCGCCTCCGCCCGCAAAGGTGAAAACACGAGAGTGCTCTAGGTATCGGCCGAGCACCGAACGCACTCGAATGTTTCCGCTCAGGCCCTTTACTCCGGGTCGAAGCGCGCACATTCCGCGAACAACGATTTCTACGGTTACACCAGCTGTGGATGCGCGATACAGCGCGTCGATGATCTGCTCGTCTACGAGAGAATTCACCTTGATTCGAATGCGCGCATCCTTGCCCTGCGCCTTGAATGCGATTTCCTGGTCAATGCGTTCGATTAGGCCATCGCGAACACCGTTTGGCGATACCAGGAGCGATTTGAAGGTGGCGTCAGGGGCGTAGCCAGATAGCTGGTTGAAGAGTTTGGTTAGGTCTTCGCCGACGGATTCGCGAGCCGTAAACAGACCGTAGTCCTCATAGAACCGAGCGGTCTTGGGGTTGTAGTTTCCGGTGCCGATGTGGCAGTAACGGCGCAACTGGGTGCCCTCTTGGCGAATTACCAATGACAACTTGCAGTGAGTTTTCAGTCCGACGATTCCGTAGACCACGTGAACACCAGCCTGCTCGAGTTTGCGAGCCCAGCCGATGTTGTTCTGTTCGTCAAATCGCGCCTTGATTTCG
>CAZXFZ010000094.1:0-4246 GCA_964640285.1 uncultured Rhodoluna sp. | reverse complement strand
AACCTCAGAACCGGTAGCCAAAAGAACAACCTCAGGGGTAGCAGCCGAAGCGGCATCCACAAGAATGTATGCACCCTTTGCTGTGTTCTCGGCTCCGGCGAAGGTCTTGCCGGTTGAGTCGGTCTCGCCTCGCTTGAAAACGGGAATGTTCTGGCGAGTCAGGGCAATTCCTGCTGGCCCCTGGCGGCGCTCGAGAATGGTTTTCCAGGCGTATGCGGTTTCGTTGGCGTCTCCTGGTCGGACGATGTCGAGGCCTGGAATAGCTCGCAATGTAGCAAGCTGCTCAATTGGCTGGTGAGTTGGCCCGTCTTCGCCGAGTGCTACAGAGTCGTGCGTCCAGACGAAAATGCTTGGAACCTTCATGAGAGCTGCGAGTCGAACAGCCGGACGCATGTAGTCGCTGAAGATCAGGAAGGTGCCACCGAAGACTCGGGTGTTGCCGTGAAGAACGATTCCGTTGAGGATTGCACCCATCGCGTGCTCGCGAATTCCGAAGTGCAAAACTCGACCGTACTGGTCTCCTGACCACTCGTGAGTCGACCACTCAGCTGGCACGAAAGACTTAGCGCCGTTGATAGTGGTTAGGTTCGACTCGGCGAGGTCTGATGAACCACCCCAGAGTTCGGGCATCACTGCGGCAATCGCGTTGATTACCTTGCCCGAGGCGGCACGAGTTGAAACTTCAGTGCCGCCATCGAATTTTGGCAGAGCCTCTTCGATGCCAGCTGGCACCTCACCTGCCTGGATGCGATCGAACAACGCCTTTTTGTCTGGGTTAGCGTTGGCCCAGGCATCGAAGTCCGCCTGCCATCGCGAACGAACCTGGTCGGCGTGGGTCTGGTAACCGCGTGTGTGAGCGATGACCGCAGGGTCAACATCGAAAGTCTTCTCTGGGTCAAAGCCCAAAACCGTCTTCAACGCCGCCAATTCTTCAGCGCCGAGTGCCGAACCATGGATTTTGCCCGAGTTCTGCTTCTTAGGTGAAGGCCAGCCGATGATGGTGCGAAGAGTAATCAACGAAGGCTTGTCGGTGGCCTGCTTGGCTCGCTCGATTGCAGCGTAAAGCTCGGCAACGTCTTCGACGTAGTTTCCAGTTTTCTTCCAGTCGACGGTCTGAACGTGCCAACCGTATGCCTCATAGCGGGCATTCAGGTCTTCGGTGAAGGCGATGTTGGTGTCGTCTTCGATTGAGATCTGGTTGGAGTCATAAATGACAACAAGATTGCCCAACTTCTGGTGGCCGGCTAGCGAAGCGGCCTCAGAAGTAACGCCCTCCTGCATGTCACCGTCGCCGGCAATCACATAGACGAAGTGGTCGAAAGGTGAAGCTCCCGGAGCTGCTTCTGGGTCGAAGAGTCCGCGCTCGAATCGAGATGCATATGCAAATCCGGTGGCTGAGGCAAGGCCCTGGCCCAAAGGTCCGGTAGTGATCTCAACTCCGGCTGTGTGCCCAAACTCTGGGTGGCCAGGGGTTGCCGAGCCCCAGGTTCGAAGAGCCTTGAGGTCGTCAAGCTCGAGCCCGTAGCCGTGCAGGTAAAGCTGGTTGTAGATGGTTAGCGAAGAATGGCCAACCGACAGGATGAAGCGGTCGCGGCCAACCCAGCGGTCATCCTTTGGGTCATGGCGCATAACTTTGTTGAACAGCAGATAAGCAACTGGCGCAAGCGAAATCGCAGTGCCGGGGTGGCCATTGCCCACCTTCTCAACGGCATCTGCGGCTAGCACGCGTGCGGTGTCAACTGCTTTTGAATCAATTTCGGACCATTGGAATGCTGACAAAACAGCTCCTAACATGCATGAGTAACGGATTATGAATTGGCGACACTGCCAGAGAGTCGGAAAAATCTGGTGAACAGCACCCTGAGAGCCTTATCGCTCATTTGCTCGCCACATTCCGTCACCTGTTGGGGGATTGACTCGACGTCAATTGCGCTGAATTCACCGTTTAGACTTGAGGGTAATGTCTCTCACCAACTCACCTGCAAAACTCGGTTTTGGTCGCAAACTGCGCGCTTATGTAGCGCTCACCAAGCCTCGAGTCATTGAGTTGTTGCTGGTCACCACCGTGCCAACGATGATTTTGGCCCACAAATTCGAGAACGGCTCGGGCTTTCCAGACATTTGGCTCATCATCATCACCTTGGTCGGCGGAGCTATGAGCGCCGGCAGCGCAAACGCCTTCAACTGCTACATCGACGCCGACATCGACAAGATCATGGGTCGCACTAAGGGACGACCTCTGGTGACCGGTGAATTGACCAAACCCGAGGCACTTTGGTTTTCGTGGGCTACTGCGGTTGGTTCGTTCGCTTGGTTTTGGTACTTCACCAACGCGCTTGCAGCCTGGCTCTCACTGGCAGCGATTGCCTTCTATGTGCTGGTATACACGCTCTTGCTCAAGCGACGCACTCCACAGAACATAGTCTGGGGAGGGGCTGCCGGGGCAATGCCCGTCTTGATTGGTTGGGCAGCGGTTACCGATAGCCTCGCTGTGGCACCGTGGATGCTCTTCTTAGTCATCTTCTTATGGACTCCACCGCACTACTGGCCGCTGTCGATGAAGTATCGCGATGACTATGCAGCAGCGGGAGTTCCCATGCTTCCAGTTGTTCGCTCATCACCCGTGGTTGCAGTGCAGATCATCCTCTATTCCTGGGCCATGGTTGCCTCGAGCTTGCTTCTGATTCCAGCGGCAAACATGGGCGGGATCTACACTTCGGTTGCCGCCCTCAGTGGAGGCTGGTTTTTGGTTGCGGCTTTCAAGCTTTATCGAGAAGGCTTGCGCGACGAACCAAAGTCACCAATGCGCCTGTTTCACGGGTCAATCACCTATTTGACCCTGCTTTTTCTAGCGGTCGCAATTGACCCACTAATTCATCTGCCGCTGTTTTAGTTCTTCCAATCTCGCAAGCGACTCGGCACGCTCAGCTGCGTGGTCGACTATGGGCTCCGCATAGCCAGCCGAGTAGCCACCAAGAACGTTCCAAGGCTCATGCACCGCAGCGCCTTCGATATGGCGCAACTCGGGAATGTACTTTCGGACATAGTCGCCATTGGGGTCAAACTTTAGCCCCTGCGAAACTGGGTTGAAAATGCGAAAGTAAGGACTCGCATCCGTGCCACAGCCCGCGGTCCACTGCCAACCGTGGGCATTGCTGGCTGGATCAAAGTCAGATAAGTGTCTTTCAAACCACTCTGCACCTTGTTGCCATTCAAGGTGCAAATCCTTTACCAAAAAGGATGCGACGATCATGCGCACTCGATTGTGCATCCAGCCAGTTTGCGCCAGCTGGCGCATGCCGGCGTCTACCATCGGGTATCCCGTCCGCCCAGCCGCCCAAGCATCGAAACGCTGTTGAGCAAGGGGGCCAGTGTCGTAGCGCATTTTTGAAAATCGCGACTCGTAGTAGTCATTCAAGGTGTGCGGGTTGCGCCAAAGTACGTCGGCATAGAACTCTCGCCAGGCAATCTCTTTGCGAAACACCTCGTGTGCTGGTGAATCACCCAACTGGGCTAGCAGGGTCCTCGGGTGAATCTCGCCGTGTGCGAGCGCGTGTGACAGATGACTCGTTCCAGATAAATCAGCTCGATCACGTAAATCGTCATATCGGTTGAGCGCTCGAACTTTGAATCGCTCAAAGGTTCTCAGGGCGAACTGTTCGCCAGCCCTAACCTTTATCGGGGATTCCTTGGTAGGTGTGGGCATCGAGCCGGATTCCGCGATCCGGTTTAGGTGAATTCTTGCCTTCACCTGTTGCGCCGAATCGAAAGGTCTGCTCGAAGCCAACTGGGCCCAAGCCTTGAAGAACGGTGTGTAAACCCGATAGGGAAGCCCGTCAGGCTTGGTCACCGTGCCTGGAGCAACGGAATAGTTGCTGCCGGCCAATCTCAGAAAAACGCCCCGCTCCTTCAGCGCCAGACCCACGAGGTTCTGCTCTGCTATACCCGTTGGATCGAAGGCTCTTGTGGCGGTTACCGTGTCGACACCAAGTTCGGCCGCAATCTCGCAGAGCCGATCAACGCATCCCTGAAGAGTTGGCGACTGGACCACCGCCAAAGCTCCGTCGAGGCTTGAATTCAGGGCGGCCAGAGATTCGATCAGGCTGTGCTGACGAATTCCCTCGAGTTCTTCAAATTCTTGGGAGGCAAGAAGATAGACGGCTGTTAGCCTGACACCTTCGGTAGTCGCGAGACTCAGTGCTTCGTTGTCACCAATTCGAAGGTCGCGGCGGAACCAGTAGACGGC
>CAZXFZ010000093.1:0-4269 GCA_964640285.1 uncultured Rhodoluna sp. | reverse complement strand
TTCGAGGAATCCAAGTACCTTGTCTCCGCCCTGCCATCCGCCCGCATACTGGCCGCGAGCAGTGTGACGAGTCAAATCCTTTGGGATGGTGACTGCCGAGAGCACTTTCTCTTTCTCGGCTCGAAGGTCGGCTGCATCAAACGAGACCGGTTCTTCCATGGCCGTCAAAGCTAGAAGCTGTAGCAGGTGGTTCTGAATAACATCCCTTGCCGCACCAACACCGTCGTAGTAGCCCGCACGTCCTCCGACACCGATGTCTTCAGCCATAGTGATCTGAATGTGGTCGATGTAGTTCGCGTTCCACAGCGGCTCAAACATCTGATTAGCGAAACGCAAGGCGAGAATGTTCTGAACTGTTTCTTTGCCCAAATAGTGATCGATTCTGAACACTGCATCCGCTGGAAATACGCTCTCGACAACCGTATTCAGCTCGCGAGCCGATTTCAGGTCGTGTCCGAATGGTTTCTCGATAACGACTCGTCTGAACTGATCTTTGGCAGGAGAAGCAAGGCCAGAACGCGAAAGCTGCTGGCAAACCTGCTCGAAGTCCTTTGGCGGGATTGACAAGTAGAAAGCGTGGTTTCCGTTGGTGCCGCGTTCGGCATCCAGCTTCTCGATGGTCTGTTTTAGTCGGTCAAACGCAGCGTCATCACCAAACTCACCTGAAACAAAGCGAATGCCCGAGGCGAGTTGCTGCCAAACCTCTTCGCTGAATGGCGTGCGGGCGTACTGTTTTACGGAATCGTGCACCACTTGCTCGAAGTCTTGATCCGCCCAGTCTCTTCTTGCAAAACCAACCAGAGCGAATCCAGGTGGTAGTAAACCGCGGTTCGCTAGGTCATAGACCGCTGGCATCAGCTTTTTGCGCGACAGGTCACCGGTCACACCAAAAATAACTAGGCCAGATGGCCCAGCGATTCGATTTAGACGCCGGTCATCGGGGTCGCGCAGCGGGTTGTGTCCTGCGCTCAGCTTTACGGGGCTCAAGTTACTCCTAGATTAGACAGCCGCCGCTAGAGCAGCTAGACCAGCTTCGACATCAGTCAGCGTCAGGGTCAGAACCGGGCGTCCCAGTTCGGCCAATACACTCGCGTCGCCTGCGGCTTGCGACGCAATTAGCTCGCCAAACGTAAAGTTGCGACCGGGTACGGGCAAATCGTTGTTTGATTCTGCAACTATTTGCAGGAATATGCCTTGCTTAGGGCCACCTTTGTGGTACTGACCGGTCGAGTGCAGGAATCTTGGACCCCAACCGAACGTAACCGGTCTGCGCGTAGCCTTGGCAAACTTTTCGCGAAGGCTAAGAGCCGATGCATTTGCCTCGCGGTCAAGATAGGCATGGATAGATACATAACCTGAGTCAGTGTCTAGCTTTTTCAGGAACGCCTTCACAGCATCAGCCACAGTCGAAGCACCCGATAGGTCCAGGTTTCGCTCGCGAACAGCGATGCCCGAAGCGACGAATGCGGCTGGTGCGATCTCTGCACGCGATTCAAGCATGCCGCGAGCCGCGACCTTTGCAGACTCAACATCTGGCTGATCGAACGGGTTGATTCCAATCAATCGGGATGCGATTGCGGTCGCATACTCCCAGAGCAAGAATTGCGCACCAAGTGGCCCAGAAACGCTCACCTCGTCGTAGCCAGCGGTGTTGGCGTCTGCAACGACTCGAACTGCCAAGAAATCTGCCAGGCCTGAGTTGAATTCGGCGCTGTCTGGCTCGAGGGCAACAGGAAGAATGCCCCTGCCCAATTTGCCGGTAGATTCAGCAATTAGCTGCTCGGCCCAGTCTCCGAAGCCAACGATGCCGGCGCCATCAACGGCAATGCCAATCTTGTCGCGTAGTCCGTACTCGCCAGGAGTCTTTGCAAGCGCTGCACCCAAAATCAGTGCGGGGTTATCGGGGGAGTCCGATGACAGAAGCTCAGAGACAGACTGCGCCTCGGCCAGCAAGCCAGCGATGTCTGCTCCGGCTAGACCCGAGGGAACAAGCCCGAACGCGGTTAGCGCGCTGTAGCGTCCACCAACCGTAGGGTCCGCATTGAAGATCCGGTATCCGGCCTCTTTTGCGGCTGCTTCCATTGGTGAATTTGGATCGGTGACGATGACAATTCTCTCGGTTTTGTCGATGCCTGCATCGGTAAACGCCTGCTCAAAGGCTCGTTTCTGCGAATCGGTTTCAACAGTCGAACCTGACTTCGAGGAAACAACCACTGCTGTTTGTTCGATTTTTTGCTCAAGGGCATCCCGAACCTGGTCTGGATTGGTGGAATCCAGAACAACGAGCTCGACTCCGGCGGTTCTAGTGATTACCTCTGGAGCAAGTGAAGAGCCTCCCATGCCGCAAAGCACAAATCGGTTGATTCCTTTTGCTGCAAACTCGGATTTCAAAGCCAAGATAGGGGCAATTAGTGGTGTGCTGTCGGTTGCAGAACTAACCCAACCCAGGCGAATTGAAGATTCTGCCTCGGCATCTTTTCCCCAAAGGGTGAAGTCTTTCGCGCCGATGCGGCTCGCAACTCGATCTTCGATGAGAGCCGGCAAAAACTCAGCGACCGCGGCAGAAACAGATCCGCCAGTTACTACCTTTAGCTGTGACATCGATAACCTACTTTGCTGCCTCGAGGGCTGATTTCACTGACTCAACTAGCTCATTCCACGAAACGATGAACTTATCGACGCCCTCTGTCTCGAGCAACTGAGTCACATCGTCGTAAGAAACTCCCACAGCGGCAACCTCTTCGAGAATTCCTTGCGCCGCCTGGTAGTGCGCAGTGATTGAGTTGGCTGGCACCACACCGTGGTCATAAACGGCTTCCATGGTCTTTTCTGGCATTGTGTTGACCAGCTGCGGTGCGACAAGTTCGGTCACATACAGGGTGTCAGACAGATTCGGGTCTTTAACACCAGTGGATGCCATAAGCGGACGCTGCACGTTTGCTCCTGCCGAAGCTAACTCTGCCCAGTCATCTGCGGCGAACTCCTGCTCAAACACCTGGTAGGCAAGTCGTGCGTTTGCGAGTGCAGCCTGACTCTTCAACGCCAGTGCAGCCTCGGTTCCGATTGCGACCAAACGCTTGTCGATTTCTGTGTCGACGCGCGACACGAAGAACGACGCGACCGAGTGAATCTTCGAGATGTCATGGCCGTTTGCCTTGGCCTTCGCGATGCCGGCCTTGTAGGCAGAGATAACCTCGCGATAGCGCACAAGCGAGAAAATCAAGGTGACGTTCACCGAGATTCCGCTCGCAATAACCTCAGTGATCGCGGCCAGGCCAGGCTTGGTGGCTGGAATCTTGATCATTACGTTCTCGCGGTTCACGGCTGCGAATAGCTCCTTGGCCTGGGCAACGGTGCCGAGAGTGTCATTGGCCAGACCGGGCTCGACCTCAATCGAAACGCGACCGTCAAAGCCCGCAGTCGCCGAATAGACGTCCGAGAAGATGTCGCACGCTTCGGCTACATCCTGGGTGGTAATGGCAAAGATCGCCTCGGCTGCAGATTTTCCTTGGGCAGCTAGCTGCGAAATTTGTTCACCGTAACCCTCACCCTTGCCAATAGCCGCGGCAAAAATAGTGGGATTAGTGGTAACGCCCGAGACTGAGCGGTTGGTAATCAAATCGCGGAGTGCGCCTGAGCGAATACGGGTGCGCGATAGGTCGTCGAGCCAGATACTGACGCCGTTGGCAGCGAGTTGAGCGAGTGGGTTAGTCATGTGTCGGAATTCCTCTTCTAAAAGATCTCTTGTCTAGTTCTTGCCAAGCAGTTTCTGGGTAGTTGCAATCACGTTTTCGGTGGTCATACCAAATTCGCGGAACAGTGTCTTGTAATCAGCCGAGGCGCCAAAGTGCTCGATCGAAACGTGCGCCTGCGCGTACTTCGACCAACCTAGAGCTAGCCCCGCCTCAATCGAAACGGTTGGCACACCTGAAGGAAGAACCTGCTGGCGATAGGCAGCATCCTGCTCTTCGAACCACTCAACACAAGGTGCTGATACAACTCGGGTTGCGATTCCCTTGGCCTCGAGCTGCTCGCGAGCGGCAACTGCTAGTTGAACCTCAGAACCGGTAGCCAGCAGAACAACCTCAGGGGTAGCGGCCGAAGCGGCATCCACAAGAACGTATGCACCCTTGGCTGTGTTCTCGGCTCCGGCGAAGGTCTTGCCGGTTGAGTCGGCCTCGCCTCGCTTGAAAACGGGAATGTTCTGGCGAGTCAGGGCAATTCCTGCTGGTCCCTGGCGGCGCTGGAGAATGGTTTTCCAGGCGTATG
>CAZXFZ010000092.1:322-4301 GCA_964640285.1 uncultured Rhodoluna sp. | reverse complement strand
TTTCTCTTACTTCTGTTTGGGGTTATTGCTAACCGGTTTCAAGACGTCTAATCGGTTGATCAAGACGCCAAGTCTGTTATTTGTAGCGATAAATGATTCGGCCACGAGTCAGGTCGTAGGTGCTGAGCTCTACGATCACGCGGTCCTCAGGAAGGATGCGGATGTAGTGCTGACGCATCTTGCCCGAGATGTGTGCCAGAACCTTGTGTCCATTGGTCAACTCGACCCGAAACATAGCGTTCGGAAGAGCTTCAACTACTGTGCCTTCGATCTCGATGACACCGTCTTTGCTGGCCATAAACTCACTTATCTGCTGGTTTGTTTGGCGTTTCGAGCGCACGCAAAAGAACCAACTTCACAAATTGGGGATGCGTGTAGAAACACCGAAGTTCAATCCTAGGGGAAAACGCGAGAATTTGGTAATTAAATCTTTCGGCCCAGATGGGGTGATTGCCGCAGAGGCTAAGCCAGAGCGACTGGAGTCACACCGAATGGTTTGAGTTTCTCGAGACCGCCGTCTTCGGCGGTGAGCACCCAGATGCCGAGCTCGTGCACCGCAATCGTGTGCTCCCAGTGCGACGCATCCGAGCCGTCTTTTGCCGAGACAGTCCAGCCATCTTTCAGCACTTTGGTTTTGGGACTACCCGCCGTGATCATCGGCTCGATTGCAACACATAGGCCTGGAACCACCTTCGGCCCCTTGTCTCTGACGGCGTAGTTGAAAACTGGGGGGTCCTCGTGCATCGAACGACCGATGCCGTGGCCAACATACTGCTCGAGGATGCCGAACTTCATGCCGTGCTGTTTCGCCTGGTCATAGATGAATTCCTCGACCGCAGCGCCAACCTCGTTGAGATACTCGGCCTTGGCAAGTGCTGCGATGGCGACCCACAAGGATGCCTCGGTGACATCGCTGAGCAACTGGCGACGCGCGCGAACCTGCGGCTCGGCTACGTCATCCGGCGAGTCTGGAACCACGACCGTGATTGCGCTGTCGCCATTCCACTCGCCCTTCTCGGCGCCACAGTCAATCGACACGATGTCGCCGGCGCGAAGAACACGACCACCTGGAATTCCGTGCACGATCTCGTCGTTTACGGATGCGCAGATGGTGTGGAAGTACCCCTCAACCAGCTGAAAGTTCGAGTGCGCACCGCGTTTCTGAATTTCGGCGTCAGCAATTGCATCGAGTTCAAGCGTTGTGACACCAGGCTTGATTGCGGCTTGCACGGCTCGCAAAGCGGCTCGGGTAATCAGCCCAGCTTCGCGCATGGCGATGATTTGCTCGTTGGTTTTGAGTTCGTAACCTTGACGGCTCATTGGTGTCGGCTTCTCGGTTCGAGGTTCTTCGAACTAGGCTTCGACGCCGGCTGCAGCAAGACCGGCGAGGATGCGCTCGGTAACCTCGGCTACTTCGCCGAGACCGTCGATGGCAACGACCAATCCGCGTGCCTGGTAGAGGTCAACCAGCGGAGCGGTCTGCTCTGCATAGACCTCAAGGCGTCGACGAATGACCTCTTCGGTGTCATCTGCGCGACCCTGCTCAATCGCGCGACCAAGCAGTCGGCGCACAACCTCGTCGGTGTCTGCGGTCAGCAAAACAACTGCATCGAGTGACTGGCCGTGACTTGCAAGGATGTCGTCTAGCTCGTTGACCTGGTCAAGGGTGCGAGGGTATCCGTCAAGCAAGAATCCGTCTTTCGCATCCTGCTGAGCCAAACGGTCGCGAACCAAGTCGTTCGTCAAACTGTCTGGAACATACTCGCCACGATCCATGAAAGCCTTGGCTTGCTTGCCGAGCTCAGTTTCGTTCTTGACGTTGTGGCGAAAGATGTCGCCTGTCGAGATCGCCGGGATTCCGAAGCTCGCCGAAAGTCGTTCTGCCTGAGTGCCCTTGCCCGCCCCGGGAGCACCGATGATGAGCAGACGGGTCACTTAAGCAGGCCCTCGTAGTTGCGCTGCTGCATCTGGGCGTTGATCTGCTTGACAGTGTCAAGACCGACACCAACGATGATCAGAATCGTTGTTCCACCGAATGGGAAGTCTTGGCTAACACCCAACAGCGCGAATGCAACCAGCGGAACCAGCGCAATCAGACCGAGGTACATCGAGCCTGGGAAAGTGATGCGGCTAAGCACATACTCGAGATACTCAGTGGTCGGACGACCGGCACGAATACCCGGAATGAATCCACCGTACTGCTTCATGTTGTCACTGACCTCTTCAGGGTTGAAGGTGATCGAGACATAGAAGTAGGTGAAGCCGACGATGAGCAAGAAGTACAGAGCCATGTACAGCGGGTGATCACCGCGAGTCAGGTTGTCTGAAATCCAAGTGACCCATGGGGCAACCTGGTTGTTTGCGTCTGGCTCAGCGAACTGGGCGATTAGCGCAGGAAGGAACAGGAGCGATGAGGCGAAGATAACTGGAACTACACCCGCCATGTTGACCTTGATCGGGATGTAAGTGCTCTGGCCGCCGTAGGTGCGACGACCTACCATGCGCTTTGCATACTGAACCGGAACGCGACGCTGCGACTGCTCAACCAAAATAACGAGAGCAACAATCACTACACCGATGGCGAGAACCGGAGCGAGACCCCAGACGATGCCAACGAACTCGTCGAAGCTACCTGGGTCTGCGCCGTTGGTTGACTTGGCGCCAATAGCGACCAGCGATGCAGGGAACTTGGCTGCGATTGAGGTGAAGATAAGAAGCGACATACCGTTTCCGATGCCGCGCTCGGTGATGAGCTCACCCATCCACATGATGAGGCCGGTGCCGGCAGTCATCGTGATGACCATTAGCGAAATCGCCCATGGGTTTACGTCGGTGAGAACGTTTGACTGGCACTCCTGACCGAAGAGTGCACCCTGACGGGCAACCGAAATCAGAGTGGTTGACTGCAGGATACCCAGAGCGATGGTCAGGTAGCGGGTGTACTGGGTGAGAATGGCCTGACCCGACTGACCCTCTTTGTGCAGGGTTTCGAAGCGAGGAATAACCACGCGAAGCAGCTGGATGATGATCGACGCCGTGATGTACGGCATGATGCCCAGTGCGAAAATCGAGAGCTGCAGCAAAGCGCCGCCGCTGAACAAGTTGACCAGCTGGTAAAGACCGCTGGTGTTCTGGGTTACCGCAAGACACTTCTGAACGTTTTCGTAGTCAACGAAAGGTGCAGGAATAGTCGATCCGAGACGGAAAACGGCAATGATTCCCAGAGTGAAGAGCAACTTGTTGCGCAGATCCGGGGTACGGAATGCGCGAACGACGGCGCTTAGCATTAGGCCTCCTGGCTATAAAAGCTAGACGTTGACTACTCGGTGACCGAGCCGCCAGCAGCGACAATCTTCTCGGCTGCTGAGCGCGAGACCTTGTCTACACTGACGTTCAGTTTAACCGAGATGTCGCCGTTGCCTAGCACCTTGACAGGCTCGTTCTTGCGAACTGCGCCCTTGGCGACTAGGTCAGCAACGGTCACGTTTCCACCGGTTGGGTAAAGCTCAACCAGCTTCTCAACGTTTACGACCTGGTACTCAACGCGGAATGGGTTCTTGAAGCCACGAAGCTTTGGAGTGCGCATTACTAGACGCACGCCACCACCCTCGAAGCCTGGGCGAACCTGGTAACGAGCCTTAGTACCCTTGGTACCGCGACCCGCGGTCTTACCCTTCGAACCTTCACCACGACCAACGCGGGTGCGATCCTTCTTCGAGCCCTCAGCTGGACGCAGGTGGTGCAGCTTTAGGATGTTCGACTTCTCAACTGGAGCAGCAGCCTTCTTAGCAGCTGGCTTTGCCGCAGCCTTAGCGGCAGGCTTCTCAGCCTTCTCCTCGGTTGCCTTTGCGGCAGCCTTAGGGGCAGCCTTAGCAGTGGTTGCCTTCGCGGCAGCTGGCTTCTTCTCAGTGGCTGGCTTGGCAGCGGCCTTAGCCGCTGGCTTTGCCACCGGAGTCTTCTTCTCTTCGGCCATTAGTTG
>CAZXFZ010000092.1:0-253 GCA_964640285.1 uncultured Rhodoluna sp. | reverse complement strand
TCGTCCTTGACGACGATGTCGCCAATTCGCTTCAGTCCGAGGGTGCGCAGGGTCTCGCGCTGGTTCGGCTTGCCACCGATTTCACTCTTGATCTGGGTTACCTTGAGACGAGCAGCCATTAGGCACCTGCCTTCTGCTGACGAAGCAGGCCGGCAGGGGCCACCTCGTCTAGGCTCAGGCCACGACGAGCGGCAACTGCTGCAGGCTCTTCGAGTCGCTTCAGTGCATCGATCGTAGCGTGGACGATGTTGAC
>CAZXFZ010000091.1:4019-4435 GCA_964640285.1 uncultured Rhodoluna sp. | reverse complement strand
ATGCCCGGTCTGAGACCGGGCTCTTTCTGCTTGAGGGGCCTCAAGGCCTCAAAGAGGCAGTTGCACGGCCAAAACTGGTAGTCGAGGTGTTCGCTACCGCGGAGGCACTAGATCGCTACTCAGCGCTTTTTGACCGCCTCGAGTCGAACCGTGTCGCTGTGCAAGAGGTTTCGGAGCGAGCGCTCAAAGCTATGGCAGACACCGCCGCACCACAGGGGGTTGTAGCGGTATGCCATCAGCTCGATGTGGCACTCGATTCGGTGCTCGGTGACAGTTCGAGATTGTTAGTTCTGCTGGCAAACATTCGTGATCCTGGGAATGCTGGAACAGTCCTCAGAGCGGCCGATGCGGCCGGAGCCGATGCCGTCATCCTCAGCGCTAATAGCGTTGATGTATACAACCCGAAGGTTGTTCGA
>CAZXFZ010000091.1:0-4009 GCA_964640285.1 uncultured Rhodoluna sp. | reverse complement strand
CGGGTTCCAGGTTTTCGCTGCCGACGGCGGTGGCACTCCCATCACCAAATTGCCCAAGGGCGACCTCGAGAAACCGACTCTTTGGGTTTTTGGAAACGAAGCCTGGGGATTCGAACCGGAGGTGCTCGAAGCGGTTGATCAAATCGTGAGCCTTCCAATTTACGGCTCAGCCGAAAGTTTGAACTTGGCGACTGCAGCCTCGGTTTGCCTTTACGAATCAGCCTTTGCCCAAAACGGTTCAAATAGCCGCTGAAGGTAGACTTGGAACCCTATGTCAGATGCATCACAGATAACTCAGCAGCACCTGGACCAACTGGTCAGCGAGGGAGCTAGCGCCTTTGCGGCCGCTCAAACGCTCGCCGAGTTGAAGGCGGTGCGCGCCCAAGTCATCGGTGAACAGTCAGACATTGCGCGCCTGAACGCATCCTTGCGAGACTTGCCAAACGAGCAGAAGGCTGCCGCCGGTGCACTAATCGGCAAGGCTCGAGGCGACCTCAACGCCACCTATTCACAGCGCGAACAAGAGCTGACCGCTCTTGAAGAAGCGGCAAAACTGGCTGCCGAATCAGTAGACGTCACTGCGGCTCCAAGCTCGCACCGGCTGGGGGCACGACACCCGCTTTCGCTGCTGATGGACCAGGTTTCAGACATCTTTGTCGGCATGGGTTGGGAAATCGCAGAAGGCCCAGAGATTGAAAACGAGTGGTTCAATTTCGACGCACTCAATTTCGATGCAGACCACCCAGCTCGCGCGATGCAGGACACTTTCTTCGTTTCGCCAATCGAGTCACACCTCGTTCTTCGCACGCACACATCACCGGTTCAGGTTCGATCAATGCTCGACCGTGAACTTCCTGTTTACGTGCTGTGCCCAGGTCGTGTTTTCCGCACTGATGAGCTGGACGCCACACCCACTCCAGTGTTTCATCAGGTTGAGGGACTTGCGGTTGACAAGGGTCTGACCATGGCCGACCTCAAGGGCACGCTCGAACACTTTGCGCGAGTGATGTTTGGCCCCGAGGCAAAGATCCGACTTCGTCCAAGCTTCTTTCCATTCACCGAACCATCGGCCGAGCTCGACGTTTGGCACCCAGGTGCTAAGGGAGGCGCCCGCTGGGTCGAATGGGGCGGATGCGGAATGGTTAATCCGAATGTCCTATCGGCAGCCGGTATTGACCCAGAGGTTTACTCGGGTTTTGCCTTCGGAATGGGAATTGAGCGAACGCTAATGTTCCGCAATGACGTGAAGGATATGCACGACATGGTTGAAGCCGATGTGCGCTTCAGTGAACAGTTTGGAGTGGTTCTCTAATGCGCGTCCCACTGTCATGGCTTGCAGAGTATGTAGATCTGCCGGGTGATGCGACTGCGGATTCGGTAATGGCCGAATTGGTCAAGGTCGGGCTCGAGGAAGAGGGATCACACGGGTTTGACGTGAGTGGTCCCGTCGTCGTGGGTCAAGTGCTTGAATTCACCCCTGAAGAGCAATCAAACGGCAAAACGATTCGCTGGTGCCAGGTGCGCGTGGCTCCCGAGGGCGTTACCGCTGCCGACGGTGGCGATGACGTCAGAGGCATTGTGTGCGGCGCGAGCAACTTCGAGGTGGGCGACAAGGTCGTTGTCTGTTTGCCAGGAGCAGTATTGCCAGGCAACTTTGAAATCGCTGCCCGCAAAACTTATGGACACGTAAGCGATGGAATGATGGCGTCGGCTCGCGAACTGGGCATCTCAGACGACCACGCCGGAATCATCAGGTTGCACGAAATGGGTCTCGATCCAAAGGTTGGCACCGATGCTCTTGAGCTGCTGCAGATTTCCGAAACCGCGGCCGAGGTCAACGTAACACCCGACCGCGGCTACTGTTTCTCGATTCGAGGAATTGCTCGCGAGTATGCCCACGCAACGGGCGGTGAGTTCAGAGATCCAGCGGGTAACGCTCACACCGAACCCGCTCACGGCTTTGAACTGAACATCAGCGACCAGTCACCAATTCGAGGTCGAGTCGGCGCCGAGCATTTCACCCTCAAGGCGGTTCGTTCGATTGATGCCTCGAAGCCGACGCCACCTTGGATGGTAGCTCGACTGAAATTGGCGGGTATGCGTTCGATTAGCTTGGTAGTCGACGTCACCAACTACGTGATGCTCGAACTTGGGCAGCCGCTGCACGCATACGACCTCGACAAGCTGAATGGTGGAATTACAGTTCGCCGCGCAAACGCGGGTGAAACGCTGGTTACCCTCGATGGTCAGACTCGCAAACTCGATCCAGAAGACCTGCTGATTTGTGACGCCACCGGGCCGATTGGGCTGGCGGGCGTGATGGGTGGTCAAAGCACCGAGGTTTCGCTCGAAACCAAGAATGTACTAATCGAAGCGGCAAACTTCGATCCGATTTCGATTGCCCGAAGCGCCCGCAGGCACAAGCTTCCAAGCGAGGCATCCAAGCGATTTGAGCGCGGAGTTGACCCAAAGATTGGCGCAGCAGCGGTTGCGCGCGTAATCCAATTGCTTGAGGTTCACGCTGGCGGTGAAGCCGATTCGCTTGGCGCAGAATTCCACGCAGAAACCCAAACCAGCCCGATCTGGCTGCCTGCGGAGTTTGCCACCGAGCACGTCGGTGTGCTCTACACGCACGATGAAATTGTCGACACGTTGACTGAAATCGGATGCGTTGTTGCAACCGTCGCCGAGGGTTTCGAAGTGCTTCCGCCAAGCTGGCGCCCAGATCTGCGCCACAAGACCGATTTGGTTGAAGAGGTTGCTCGAATCACGGGATACCACCGCATCCCAAGCCGCATTCCGGTCGCACCACCCGGTCGAGGGTTGACGCCAAGACAGCGCATGCGCCGCTCGATTTTGAACCAGTTGGCGGCAACTGGACTTGTTGAGGTTCTCAACTACCCGTTCCTCAGTGCGACAGAGAACAGCTGGTTTGCGCCTGAATCGCGCGAACGAGTCGTCCTAGCAAACGCACTCCAGTCCGACAGCGCAGAAATGCGCCTCTCGCTATTGCCTGGCCTGATGGCCGCTGCCAAGCGAAACCTTTCTCGAGGCCTAACCGACCTCGCACTGTTCGAAGAGGGATCGGTATTCCTTCCAGCGGCGAATCCTGCCGTCGAACAACTGCCACCTGGCACGCAGTTGCCAACCGATGATGAGCTGGCTGCCCTCAACGCCAGCATTCCGGCTCAGCCGCGTCAGCTGGCCGCCGTTCTTCTTGGAAATCGTGTGCTGCAGCAGGTCGGCACCAAAGCCCAGGCCTTCGATTACTCGGATGCCATTCAGGCTGCTCGAGTGGCCGCGCACGCTGTCGGCGTCGATTTGCAAATTCGTCAGGGAACAGCGAAGGGCTTCCATCCTGGACGTACCGCTGAGCTGTTTGTTGCGATTGCGGGTGAGGCTGTGTCGATAGGCTTTGCCGGTGAATTGGATCCAAGCCTGACCCAGGCGCAGGATCTTCCTCGAAGCGTGGCCGCACTAGAGCTCAACCTAGAGACTCTTTACAGCGCAGCGCCAGACGTTATCCAGGCGGGTGCGCTCTTGACCATGCCTGCCGCAACGCAAGATCTTTCGCTGGTTGTAGATGCACAGTTGAACGCTGCCGAACTCCAGGCAACCATCCTCGAGGGGGCCGGGGAGCTTCTCGAATCAATTCGATTGGTTGATGACTATCGCGGTGAGGCGCTTGGTGCGGGCAAGAAGTCGTTGACCTTTGCATTGCGTTTCAGGGCGGCGGATCGGACTTTGACTCAGGCCGAAGCGTCTGAAAAGAGGGATGCGGCGGTAGCGCTTGCGGCTAGTCGTCATGGCGCAGAACTGAGGGCCTAGATGGGCTTTACGGTAGCGATAGCTGGTGCCAGCGGAAACGTTGGTGGCGAGCTGCTGCGCCTGATTGCCAACCACCCCCAGCTTGATTTGAAAACCGTCACCGCATCCTCGATGGTCGGCGAAAAAGTGGCTGCCCTTCACTCAGGTGTGCAAAGGTACTCCGATTTGGTTTTCGTTGCCA
>CAZXFZ010000090.1:640-4530 GCA_964640285.1 uncultured Rhodoluna sp. | reverse complement strand
TCCGGTGAGGTCTGGGGCTTGAGTCTGGCCTGGTCGGGCAATAACCGGCAACTGATCGAGAGAACCGCAATCGGCCGCACCTTCATAGCTGCCGCTGAACTGCTTCTGCCTAACGAGATGGTGTTGGCCAGCGGCGAGACCTACGACGCACCCGCCGTCGTGGCCGTTTACTCGAACCAGGGCATCGACGGCGCGAGTGACCGACTTCACCGCAGACAGCGCTCGCGGGCAACGCATCCAACCAACATTCGACCTCGACCAATCACGCTGAATGTCTGGGAAGCGGTTTATTTCGATCACAACTACGACAAGCTCGCCGCGCTCGCCGAAGCCGCCGCCGAGATCGGCATCGAACGATTTGTGTTGGATGACGGCTGGTTTGGATCACGTCGCGACGACCACTCGGGCCTTGGCGACTGGACTGTCAGCGCCGATGTGTGGCCCGAAGGTTTGGGCAAGCTCATCGACAAAGTGAAGTCCTGCGGCATGGAATTTGGTCTTTGGTTTGAAGGCGAGATGGTCAACCCAGACAGCGATCTTTATCGGGCGCATCCTGAGTGGATTCTGCAGTCTGGCGGACGCGTGCCGCCCGAGGCTCGAACCCAACAGGTTCTCGATTTGGCGCATCCTGGAGCGTTCGACCACGTCTTCAATCAGGTGGATGCGATTCTCACCGAATACGACATCGCATACATCAAGTGGGATCACAACCGAGTGCTCACCGAGGCATCCCACTTTGGCAAGGCCGCAGTGCGGCTGCAGGTTGAGGCCATCTATCGCATGTTTGACTCGCTCAAGGCAGCGCATCCAGGCCTCGAAATCGAAAGCTGCTCATCAGGCGGCGGTCGAATCGATTTGGGCATGATTGAGCACGCCGATCGATTCTGGACCTCAGACAACAATGACGCGCTCGAACGTCAAACCATCAACCGTTACACCTCGATCGTGATTGCTCCTGAGCTGCTTGGCACTCACATCGGCCCGACCAAGGCGCACTCAACTGGCCGCACCCACACCCACACGTTCAGGGCTACGACTGCGCTTTGGGGTCACGCCGGCATCGAGTGGGATCTGACCGAGGCAAGCCCCGAGGAACGCCAGCTGCTGCGTGGTTGGGCCGAGTACTACAAGAGCAAGCGCGCACTTCTGCACACTGGCAAAACAATTCGCGGTGATCAGACCGAGACCAACTCGCACACCTACGGCGTGGTTGCACATGACAAATCAGAGGCGCTGTTCATGTATGCGGCTCTTCGCCCGAGCGAGTTCAGTCGCCCTGCCAACATTCGGTTGACCGGGCTGGATGCCGACTCGATCTATGAGGTCAAACTGGTCGAGCCGTTCGGCTCAGCCAACGCGATGCAGTTGCTGCCGCCAAAGTGGTACTCGGGCGTCAAGCTGTCGGGCGCACTCTTGGCCTCGATGGGGCTTCGTGCGCCGGTGCTTCGACCCGAGCAGGCGATGCTGCTCGAGGTGAAGCGCGTTTCCTAATTGATGTCAGCCACGCCTACGTCAGCAGCACGCATCCGCCGGGCCGAACGCTCGCTGGTCGTGATGTTTTTCACGCACGGGTTCATTCTGGCAACGATGATTCCGCGCATTCCCGAATTCATCGAACGCATCGATGTGAACTTTGCAACCTGGGGTCTCATCATGGGTTTTGCCGGGCTCGGTTCGCTGCTCGGTCTAACCCAGACCACGCGCCTAGTGGTTCGATTTGGAACCCGCAATATCTTGCGCGTTTCGAGCCTGCTGTTTCCGCTGGTGGCCGCAACCTTCCCTTGGATTTCTAGCGGCTGGATGTGGTTCGCGGCCAATGCTCTGTTTATGTTTATCGGCTCTTGTTTCAACATCTCTGTCAACGCCCAGGCCGTTTCGCTGCAGAAGCTGGTTGGCAAGGTGATCATCGGTCGCTACCACGCGAGCTGGAGCATCGGCGCCACGTCATCAGCCGCGCTCAGCGGCATCCTTGCGGGATTCATGCCCCTCGAACTGCACTACACGCTGATTCCTATTGTTGTGTTCGTCAGTTTTTGGCTAGCCGGTCGCGATCTGCTAACGCGCACCGAAGAACCTGCCAGCGAAACTAAATCGCAGGGCAAGCGCATTCCATTCCTAAAGGCTCCAACGTATGTCTGGTTGCTAACGGCCGGTTTGTTCGCGGGAGTTTTTCCTGAAATCGTGATGGCCGACTGGAGCGCGGTCTTTGCAAAAACCACACTGAATCTGGATGCGACCCTCGGCGCGATTCCGTATGCCGTCTTCACCGGAGCCATGATCGTGGGCCGCCTCAGCATCGGTCGGCTAACCAAAGCATTCCACTTCAGCGAGCTCTCGAAATGGGGCGGCATCATCGGCTCTCTCTCGATGCTTGCCGGCTTGCTAATTGCGCCGCCAATCGCGACCCACGACCCGTTTCTGGCGCTGTTGGTGATTAGCGCGTTTTGGATTGTTGCCGGGCTCGGTTGCGCACCAATGGTGCCATCGTTCTTCAGTGCTGCCGGTCACGTTAAGGGCATGAACACGGCTGCGGTTCTTTCGCGCATGAGCCTTGTGAATTCGGTCATCGTTATTGGCGCAAAGTACCTTATGGGTGCGATGGCCGAGGGAGTGGGTCTCGTGGTTGCGCTTCTGGTGCCAACGGCATCCTTCTTCGTTGCCGGACTCATCGCTGGGGCAGTGGTGAAGCGCGCCAAACGACGCGAGGCCGTCGCCAACGCGTTTCCGCCAACCGGGCCAATTGGCCTAGGCGAATAGCAACCCGAAACCGCCGGGTTTCGAACCTAGCGGTAGTTGGTGAACTGAAGGTCGATCTCGAGGTCTTTGCCCTTTAGCAAGGCGATGACCTCTTGCAGATCATCTCGGCTCTTCGAGCTGACGCGCAACTCGTCGCCCTGAATCTGAGCTTTCACGCTCTTTGGGCCTTCGTCGCGAATGATCTTTGAAATCTTCTTGGCCTGGTCTTGCTCGATGCCCTGCTTGAGGGTGGCCTCAATCTTGTAGTCCTTGCCAGAGGCGAAAGGCTTGCCGGCATCGAGACTCTTGAGCGAAATGCCTCGCTTTACCAGCTTTGACTGGAAAACATCCAGCACGGCCTTCACGCGGTCCTCGGCGTTTGCAACCATCAGGACTTTTTCGCCAGACCATTCGATGGATGCGCCGGTGCCCTTGAAGTCATAGCGCGACTCAATCTCTTTCTGAGCTTGGGTCAAGGCGTTAGACGCCTCCATTTTGTCTACTTTGCTAACGATGTCGAATGATGAATCAGCCATGTCAGAAAGTCTAGGCTAGCGAGCGCCGGCTGGCGGTCTTGCGGTGCTAGAGCGCACCAAGAGTTGAATGGCCCAGGGATTCTCTTCGGTAACGTTTACGTGGTCTTCGAGGTTAGGGTCTTCCAAGAGCGCCAGTAACCGAGCCACGGCAGCCTCACCCTGCTTGCGCACTTGCTGGTCAACAGTGCTGAGTCCAAAAAACTCCGACATATCGTGGTTGTCGATGCCGACGACCGAGACGTCTTCGGGCACTCTGAGGCCCAGATCTTTGGCGGCCATGATTGCGCCGAAACCCATTTCGTCAGACGCGCAGAAGATGGCGGTTGGTGCGTCGTGCGGATTGCCGAGCAGCTGTTTAGCTTGGTGGTATCCGCCCTGAATCGTGTAGTCGGCATAGGTGAGCCAAGCGGGTTGGGCAGTCAGGCCAGCTTTCTTTAGTGCCTCGAGATATCCCTTCATGCGCAGGTCGTGCTGGCGGAACTCCCGGTCGCTGCCCTCTGTGCCGCCGATGAAGGCGATCTTGCGATGTCCAAGCGAGATCAGGTGTTCGGTCGCCAGCACCGCCGCCGAGGTGTCGTCCATCACGAGGGTTCGTGCACCTTCGATGCGACCGCCGAT
>CAZXFZ010000090.1:0-630 GCA_964640285.1 uncultured Rhodoluna sp. | reverse complement strand
GATTGGCTTCTTCATTTTGTTTAGCTGCGCCAGCTCGGATGCCGATGGCGCTACCGCGACCGTGAAAACACCGTCAACTCGTTTGCGCAGCAGCAGGTCATTGAAAATCCGATTGCGCTGTTCCTGGCCTCCACTCAGGTTGTAAAGCGTGAGGTCGTATCCGGCCTCAATCAAAGCAGTTTCAGCCGCTTCCAGCACTGATGCAAAGAACCAGCGGTCGACGTATGGCATAACAACGCCAATGTTGCGGTTGCGCCCCGTGGCCAGAGTGTATGCGCTGTGCGATGCAACGTAGCCGAGCTCTGCAGCCGCAGCCTCTACCTTGGCGCGAGCTTTTGCCGAAACATGGTCTTTTCCGCTGAGTGCGCGAGACACCGTTGCAGTTGATACGCCTGCAAGTTTTGCAACATCTTCGATTCCGGCCATGGGTTTTCCTGTAAATTGCTCGCGATTTTTGGAAGCCTTTACAAACTACCTGTTCGAAACCGAGGTCACAACCGTGAACGGTCATCCGTTAGCCAAGCGTAAGAAAACGCACTAAACTAGTGCGAGCGCCTGAACCAGTTTCGGTGCACTGGCTAGTTACCCAAGCGGCCAAAGGGATCTGACTGTAAATCAGCCGGCTCAGCC
>CAZXFZ010000089.1:4046-4571 GCA_964640285.1 uncultured Rhodoluna sp. | reverse complement strand
CAACGTGTCAACGGTGTATGTCGGCCCCGACCGGTTTACCTCTAGCAACTCGAGCCGAAATCGCGAGTTGTCCTGGATGGCCAAACGAGCCATCTCGGCGCGCGAACTGGCAGCCGTTACTCCCGATTTTTGCCACGAATCCCCCGTTGGAACAAACCAAACTTGCTCCAGATGCAACAAATCGGCCACCTGAGCTGCAGCAGTCAAGTGACCGAAATGCGGAGGATCAAAGGTGCCGCCTAGAACACCGATTCTGCGTTTAGCGACTGAATCGAGCATCTGTCGCGACTTCGCAAACGATTAGTGGCTGGATGAAGACTTGCCCGACTTGTGGTCGTGGCGGTTCGCTACATCGCGGTATGACCAGGTGACAGCACCCAGCAAAAGAAACACGCTCATCGCGATTACGCCAAAGAAAAAAGCGTCAAACGGAAGCGGGTTTACGATAGCGTGGCCCTCGGCCTCTGCCAAAATTGCGATCATGCTAGAAGTCTCCTTGAGTTCTTGCGTCTAGATTACCCTAAA
>CAZXFZ010000089.1:0-4036 GCA_964640285.1 uncultured Rhodoluna sp. | reverse complement strand
GAGCTCGCGCAGACCCATCGGCCCGCGGGCGTGGAGTTTCTGGGTCGAGATGCCGACCTCGGCACCAAAGCCGAACTCGCCACCATCGGTAAAGCGGGTCGAGGCGTTTACCATCACGGTAGACGCATCCACAGTTGCTAGGAATCGCTCTGCATTCTCGACATTCTCGGTGATTATTGCCTCGGTGTGCTTGGTCGAGTACTTAGCAATGTGAGCGAGCGCCTCATCTAGATCACGCACAACCTTCACCGAAAGATCTAGGTCGTGATACTCGGTAGCCCAATCTTCTTCTGTGGCCGCAATTGTGGCTGGGTTTACCGACGCGGTGTACTCATCGCCGTGGATGCGAACCTGCTTGTCAACGAGTTGATTCAACAACTTTGGCAGGATGCGTTGCGCGGCGCCTTCGTGAATCAAAACCGTCTCGACAGCGTTGCACACGCTTGGTCGTTGAACCTTTGCGTTGAGCACGATGTCAATTGCCCAGTCTTCGCGAGCCGTTTCATCGATGAAGATGTGCACAACACCGTCACCGGTTTGAATGGTCGGAACTCTGGCTTCTTGAACTACCTGTTGAATCAACCCAGCTCCGCCACGCGGAATCAGCACGTCGATCAATCCGACGGCTTTCATCATTTCCAGCCCACCATCGCGGCCGAAGTCGTCGACGGTTTGAACCACTTCGGGGTCAATTCCGGCTTGCGCAAGAGCGTCGCGCAGCACCCGGACGAGCACTGCATTCGTGTTCACAGCGGCGGAGCCACCGCGCAGCACAACCGCATTTCCGCTCTTAATCGCTAGTGTTGCGATGTCGATTGTGACATTAGGTCTGGCCTCATAAATGCAGCCGATTACACCCAAGGGCACTCGAATCTGCGTCAGTTTCAGCCCATTTGGCAGCCTCATGCCACGAAGAACCTCGCCAATCGGATCAGGAAGGTTCACAATCGACTGGGCTGCCTTGGCGATCTCTTGGATGCGGGCCAAGGTCAAACGAAGGCGGTCAACCAGGCTGTCACTAACGCCGTTCTTGCCGGCGTCTGCAACGTCAAGTTGGTTAGCGGAAAGGATTTCGGTAGAACTCTCGACCAACAGCCGACCGATGTTTTCGAGAGCAAGGTTCTTTTGCCCAGTGGTCGCGGCAGCTAATGCATGAGCCGCGTCATGAGCCTTGCGAATTCTTTCGAGTGCGGTTGCCATGCGAAAACCTTATCCTGCTCGCTTTTGCCAGATCGAAACTATTGGTGTGGGCCAGGCTCAAAGAAGGTTCCGACATCTGAAACCTCCAGAGCACTTGATACGTTAGCTGCGCTTGTGAGCAACACGGCAACCCCCGCCTCAGTGGCTAACTTTGCGGCTCCGAGTTTGGTCACTGCCCCACCGGTGCCAACGCCGCTGCCAGCCCCGTCAACCTTGACGTGGTCAAGGGATTGGCCAAAAGCTACGTGGTCGATTCGCGATGCACCGGGCAAGGTCGGAGGCATGTCGTAGAGGGCATCCACGTCGCTGAGTAGCACCAGAGCATCGGCCTTTACGAGCACGGCCACTAGCGCGGCGAGTCGATCGTTGTCACCGAATCGGATTTCTTGAGTGGCTACTGTGTCGTTTTCATTCACGATCGGCAGAACCCTCAGGCTGAGCAGACGTTCCATCGCGCGAGCCGCATTCTGGCGGGTCTCGTCAGCCTCTAGATCACCCGAAGTCAAAAGCACCTGAGCCGCCACGATGTCAAATCTTTCAAGGCTGGCCTGGTAGCGGGCAATCAACCGGGACTGGCCGATGGCAGCCAGGGCCTGCGAGGTTGGCAGGTCTTCGGGCTTCGAAGTGAAGCCGGCCAGGGGCATACCGGTCGCAATAGCGCCGGATGACACCAGGATGACTTCGGTGCCACGAGCGTGGGCCTTAGCAATGGTTGCCACCAGTTCATCGAGTTGGGCTTCATTAGAACCAGTGATCGATGAAGAGCCGACTTTTACGACGAGGCGCTTTGCGGTTACGAAATCTTCCCTCGAACGAACACTCATTTCTTTGGCTCTTTCCAGATGCCTGCTTCGCCTTCCTTGCGAAGCTCTTCGCGAGCTGCGGCCTTGGCGTCCATGCGTGCGTGAAATTCCTCACGACGTTCCTTAGTCGTGCGTCGATCGCGCTGATCGAGTCGAGCGTCAGTGCCTCGCGGGCCGGCAATAAGCTCACCGGCAGAGGCAATCGTTGGCTCCCAGTCGAAGACAACACCTTCGCCAGCGCCGATCACGACGGTCGAACCGGCCACGGCGCCGGCTTTAAACAAGGCTTCCTCGATGCCGATCTTGGCCAAGCGATCCGCAAGGTAGCCGACCGCCTCCTCGTTGCCAAAAACCGTCTGGGCAACCCAGCGCTCAGGTTTAGCGCCAAGAATTCTGAAGATATCGCCGTCGAGGGTCCACTCACGCTTGACCTCGAACTTCGACTCGTCTCGTTTGGCTTGCATGAGCGTGATTCGCGGCTTAGCTGCCTCGACCGAACGATCTTTGCGAGCCTGCTCGACTAATTGAGCCAGTGCGTAGTTCAGTTCGCGCAAACCCTCGTGGCTGGCCGCAGAGATAATGAACACCTTGTAACCGCGCGCTTCGAGATCTGGTTTCACAAACTCTGCCAACTCGCGGGCGTCTGGAACATCGGCCTTGTTTAGAGCAATCAACTGAGGACGCTGAGTAAGCGGGGTTTGCCCCTCAGGAACCTGATAAGCGTCCAATTCGACCAAGATCTTGTCAAGATCACTCTGTGGGTCGCGCCCTGGTTCGAGAGTCGCGCAATCTAGAACGTGCAACAGAGCCGCACAGCGTTCGACGTGGCGCAGAAACTGCAATCCCAAGCCTTTGCCCTCAGAGGCGCCCTCAATAAGTCCTGGAACGTCGGCGATGGTGTAACGAGTTTCGCCAGCCTGAACCACACCCAAGTTCGGGTGCAACGTAGTGAATGGATAATCGGCAATCTTCGGTCTGGCGGCCGACATAGCCGCGATTAGCGATGATTTGCCAGCGCTTGGATAGCCAACTAGGGCAACATCGGCGACAGTCTTGAGCTCAAGGATGATGTCTCCGCGCCAGCCAGGCACACCAAGCAGGTGAAAGCCGGGTGCTTTGCGCTTTGAGCTCGAGAGCGCAGCGTTACCAAGGCCGCCGAGTCCGCCCTCGGCCACAACCAGCTCCATGCCGGGTTCATCAAGGTCGGCAATCGGCAGACCGGATGCGTTACGCACCACAGTGCCAACGGGAACTGGCAGCTTTACGTCGGCACCTTTTGCGCCATTACGGAAGTCACCCGCACCGTCTCCGCCGTCGCCACCGTGTCGGTGTGGCTGGAAGTGGTAATCCAAAAGGGTGGTGACGTTTGGGTCGGCCACCAGTGAGATGCTGCCGCCGTTACCACCGTCCGCACCGTCTGGTCCGGCCAGTGGTTTGAACTTCTCTCGCTTAATCGAGGTGCAGCCGTCACCGCCGTTTCCAGCGCGCAAATGCAGCGTCACCTGATCAACAAACTGAATCATGATCACGCCTTTCGTTTAAATCACTGGTAGTTGACTGCCCTGAAGCAGGCTAGCCCAACTGGATGAGTTGAGAAACAGCAAAGGCGAGCACGAGGCTCGCCTTCGACTGTCTAAAAAGTTTTGACTAAGCAGCCTCAACCACGTTCACAACGCGGCGGCCACCCTTGGTGCCGAACTCGACTGCACCAGCAGCCAATGCGAACAGGGTGTCGTCTTTGCCCTTGCCCACGTTTGCACCTGGGTGGAAGTGGGTGCCGCGCTGACGAACGAGAATTTCGCCGGCGTTTACGACCTGGCCTGCATAACGCTTTACACCTAGGCGCTGAGCGTTTGAGTCGCGACCGTTACGAGTGGAGCTAACTCCCTTTTTGGATGCCATTTGCGTTCAGTCCTTTGCTTACTTGATCTCGGTAATTTGAACGCGAGTCAGTTCCTGACGGTGACCCTGGCGCTTATTGTAACCGGTCTTGTTCTTGTACTTCTGGATGATGATCTTTGGGCCACGGAGGT
>CAZXFZ010000088.1:0-4740 GCA_964640285.1 uncultured Rhodoluna sp. | reverse complement strand
GGTGGCCACAACCGCACGAATGATTCGCCCTATCGAACTCAAAGAGTTGTTCAAGCGATCTAAACTGGATGCCTTGCTTTTGGTATGCACCTTCGTCATCACAGTGCTGCTTGATTTGATCAGTGCGGTGGTTCTCGGCTTAGTAGTCTTTTGGCTGCTTCGAAAAAGCCGTCTATCGCTCAAGGCGCCATCCGAAACCGAAGTCTAAAGAGTTGCCGGCCTCGACTGGATTCGAGCCTGGTTACGGAGCTACTCGACCGTGCTGGTTGAATGCCTCATAGGTGTAAGGCATTAGCTCAGCCCAGAATTCTTCCATTTTCTCGGCGCACATCTCAATCTCTCGCTGCGGGAACGAAGGGAAGTGAGTGCCCTCGCGCTTGGTGCGCAAGCTCAAGAAGTTCATCAGAGCACGAGCATTCATGGTCACATACATGCTCGAGTAGATGTTCAGCGGAAGCACGATACGTGCAACCTCGCGTGCCACGCCGGCATCCAGCATTCGCTGATATGACTCGTATGCCGCGATAGAAGCCTGCTGTGATTCGCGCTGCACCAGTTCAATCTGCTCGGCCGAGCCCGGCAAAAACTCGTAGTGGCCGGCCTTTCCAACCTGAACGAGGTTGCGGTCATCGCCTGGAACATAAAAAGTGGGGCTGAGCTCCTTGTAGCGACCTGATTCTTCGTTATAGGACGCGATACGGTGACGCATGAACTCGCGGAAAACAAAAATCGGCGCCTGCACATAGAAGGTCATGGAGTTGTGCTCGAACGGGCTTCCGTGGCGGTCGCGCATGAGGTAGTTGATCAGACCCTTGTTGCGCTTCTCATCTTCGGCTGCAGAAGTCTGGGCCGCGGCGGCTTCAAGGGTTTGCTCACCCTGCGTCGATACACGGGCCGCAAAAAGAACGTCGGAATCGGCGGCACTGGCACGAACTAGCTCAACGGTTACATCGCTACGGAATTTGATTTCTGACACGCCTAAAGACTAGCCGTTCTAGGCGCTTGAAACCCGCAACAAATCGCAACAAACGTGCCGAAAAGACATCGCTCGCCTATCGTTGAGCCATGGCCCCAGAACAGCGCCTTGCGATAGTCATCGGCTTGCTAGCGCTGGCCAGCTTGGCAGGCGTCCTGTGGCGCGCTCGTTCCGGTCGAGCCAAGCAAACCAATTCCAACTCGGTTGTTGATCTAAGCGAACTCGCCGTGATCAAAAACGGTTCGCTCGCCAAGAAATTTGGACGCAAGGCAACTTTTGTTCAATTCAGTTCCGAGTACTGCAGTTCCTGTGCGCAAACCTCGAAGCTGCTGCAAGAAGTCGAGCGATCAAACCCGGGAGTGCTGCATCTCGAAGTAGACATTACAAACCGTCTTGAGCTCGCAAAGAAGTACTCGATATTGCAGACCCCAACCACTCTGGTGCTGGATTCGCATGGTCGAATAAAGTCGAGAATTGGTGGCAGCACAAAACCACAGGTAATCCAGCAAGAACTCGCAAAACAAGGGAGCTTTGAAATCTAATGACGAGTCAGAATCAACCAACCGGAATTGACCCTAGAGGTCCACGCTTCGGTGCCGCGATCACTTCAGTTCTTCTGCTTGTAACGGTGTTTCTAGGGCTAGATAAGGCCACCGAACCGGCCGGTTTTGCCCTGCTCTCACTAATTACGGGATTGTTCCTGGTCGGCTGGGTTTACGGAAACTCGAAGCACCCTTACGGCATCCTGTTCAAAAAGTTTGTTCGTCCACGTTTGGCTGCACCAAAGGAACTCGAAGACCCACGACCACCGCAGTTCGCGCAGGGCGTTGGGTTTGTGGTGGCATCCCTGGGCCTCATCACATCGGCTTTTGACTTCCAGTACGGGGTTGCGCTCTTCGCAGGTTTTGCGTTCGTTGCGGCTTTCTTGAATGCCGCATTCGCATACTGCCTAGGCTGCCAGATCTGGCTAGTGCTTCGCCGAGTGGGCATCCTTAAGGGCTAAAGCCTTTCGCATAGAGCGCCTGGCTCTGGATCGGTCGCCAGCGGCGTCGTAGGCAAGCCCAAGCTTGAACCAGTTGGTCCAGTCTTCGGGGGCGGCCTCGGTCTTGGCTCGCACCTGCTCGAAGACTCTTGCCGCAGATTCCTTTGTAGGCCTGCCGCTCGGACGGGTCTCGAAGTTCAACTCGGGCCAACCGCCCGCCTGTTCCAACTGCTGTGCCATCGACTCGACCTTGAGTCCGAATCGAAGCTCTCGAATAATCATCCAGATTGCCAAGGCTGGCAAAAACAGCACCAGCGCGCCCATGGCCTTTGCTATGGGGCTGGACTGTTCGAGAAGAACGAACCCCTTGTCGGCCAACAAGAAGACGTATGTGAGTGTCAAAGCGGTCATGACGACCGCGCCAAGTTTGGCTCCCGTGAATCCCAAGGCCAGCCGCCTAGAGCCCTAACACCGCGGCCAGCCCAACCGTCAGGCCAGCCGAAGATGCACCGAAACGTATGGCTGCCAGAATGCCAGCACTGTATGAGCGCACCGAGGTGACCTCGTGGCTGATATTGAGCAACTCATCAGTGCCACCGAGCAGAACCTCCTGCTTGGCACTGACTCCCGCGAGCCTGAGGCTGTGGATTGGGATTCCAGCAACCACTTCACCGCGTGCCACTTGACCGACTCCTGGGATTAGCGGCTGTTGTTTGCCGGCATCCTCACGCGCCTTCGAAATGAGTTCGGCCGTTCGAATTGCTGTTCCAGACGGAGAGTCGATCTTGCCGGCGTGGTGAGCCTCGACAATCTCAATCGAGTCAAAAAAGGTTGCGGCTGTGGCTGCAAATCGGGTTGCCAGCATCGAACCAATCGAGAAGTTTGGAACGATGGTCACGGCAGCGCGGTGGGTTCCCTTGGCCTCTAGCGAGGCGGAAAGGTCGCTTAGCTTGGCCTCACTCCAACCGCTGGTGCCAGAGACAACCGGGATGCCGTTAGCGAGGCAAAAAGTAATAACCTGCTCGCTAACGTCGAGTCGGGTGACGTCGAAGACCACGTCGGCTCCGAGCACTTCGGTTAGCTCCGACTTGGAATCTAGAGCTGCGTGAAGCCGAAGGTCAGGCGCGGCCTCGATTAGCTCGGTCGCGAGTTTTCCCATTCGCCCCGAAGCGCCAACGACTGCAACTGAAATGGTCATGCGTCAAGGTTACAGAAACTCGGCAAAGGCCGCCTCGGTGACATCACCGACTGCGACGATCGTGCGACTTCGCGAGTGCAGCTCAGCCGCCAATTCACGCACCTGCTCACCGGTAACCGAATTGAATTGGTGAATCAGGGCATCGAGGTCATAGAACTCGCCCGCAACCAATTCGCTGCCCACGAGTCGACTCATCCTTGCTTGGGTGCTCTCAAACTTGAGGGCTAACCCGCCATTGATGTTGCCTTTGGCCAAGGTCAGCTCATCTTGGGTGATGCCGTCGTTTGCCAGCTTCTCAAGCTCGAGCAGCATCAGCCTGGTCACCTCGGTGGTTTTTGCAGGTGAACAGCCCGCGTAGAGCCCAAAGTATGCCCCGTCTGAGTAGCCCTGATTGAAGGAGTAGACGCTGTATGCGAGACCTCGTTTTTCGCGAATCTCTTGGAAAAGGCGCGAGCTCATGCCGCCACCTAGAACCGTGTTCAAGACACTCAGCGCCCAACGACGAGAGTCATTGGCGATCAGACCCTGGCAGCCAATCAAGACATTTGTTTGCTGGATCGGTCGGTGGATGACCTTGAGCGAGGTACCACTCTCAATTAGTGCTTGTTCCTGCGCGCGACGTGGCGCCGGCTTGGCTTTGCGGCTGAGGTCCCAGCCTGCGGTGGTCAGCGCTTGCTCAACCAGGCGGATTACCTCATCGTGGTGCACTCCACCGGCTGCGGTGACGACCAAATCTTGTGGGCGGTAGTTTGCCTGGTAGTGCTCCCAGACCGCTTCGCGCGTGACAGCAGTAATGGTTTCGTTGGTTCCGCCGATTGGACGACCGAGCTCGTGCGAACCAAGCACCGCCTCGGCGAAGGCTTCGTGCGCGACATCCTGTGGATCGTCGTCGTTCATCGCAAGCTCTTCGAGAATTACGGTGCGTTCGTTCTCGAATTCGACCGGATCGATGAGTGAGCTGGTGAGCATGTCGCCGATTACGTCTATCGCGAGCGGCAAGGCGGCATCCTGCACCCTGGCGTAATAGCTGGTGTGCTCTTTGCCTGTCGAGGCATTCGACGAACCACCAACCGAATCGAAGGCGATGGCGATGTCTAGCGCTGTGCGACGTTTGGTTCCTTTGAACAGCAGGTGTTCAAGAAAGTGTGTCGAGCCAAAGTGACCGTTCTGCTCGTCACGCGAGCCAACAGCCACCGAGAACGCCACGGATGCGCTCTGCGCGCCGGGAACCGACTCGGTTAAAACGCGAACACCGCTCGGAAGGACACTACGGCGAACCGTGGTGCCTCCCGAAGCGGTGAACTCGAGTTCGTTCTGGTCAAGCGGAAAACTAATTACGTTCAAGACGCAGAACTTTCTTTTTAGTTGTTATTCGTCGGTCGACTCGGCTGCAGCCTCTTCGCCTTCGCGAACAGGAGCCAGCGAAAGCTTGCCGCGGTCGTCGATCTTGGTGATCTCAACCTGGAGCTTCTGACCGACCTCGAGGACGTCCTCAACGTTCTCAACGCGCTTGCCACCGTTTAGGTGCTTGAGCTCTGAGATGTGGAGCAGGCCGTCCTTGCCTGGTACGAGCGATACGAATGC
>CAZXFZ010000087.1:2848-4750 GCA_964640285.1 uncultured Rhodoluna sp. | reverse complement strand
TCGCGAATGTCTGCGGCACCTAGCAACTCAACCTGAGCCGTCATACCAGACCCTCGCTCCACAAGCCATAGACAGCCTCGGTGTTTTTGTTCAGCTGCAGTGCCAGTTCGTTTAGCGGCAATTCGAGCTGATCGGCCATGAAGCGCAAAGTAACCGGCACCAGATATGGCGAATTCGAGGTGCCGCGGTGCGGTTCTGGGCTGAGGAAAGGCGCATCAGTCTCGATCAATATCAACTCGCGGCGAGCCAGTTTCAGGCTGTCGCGCAAGTGCTGGTTTCGCTTGATGGTGATATTGCCGGCGAAAGACATGTACCAACCGTTGGCATTGCAAATCTCGGCAAGGTCGGTATCGCCCGAGTAGCAGTGGAAGACAACCTTTTCGGGAGCTCCAACCCGGTGAAGCGTCTCAACAACGGCTTCGTGGGCGTCACGATCGTGAATCATCAGCGCGCGACCGGTCTGCTTGGCGATGTCGATGTGCCTCTCGAAACTGTGTCGCTGCGCGTCGAGCGCATCCTGGCCCTCGGTTCTGAAGAAGTCGAGGCCGGTCTCGCCAATTGCGCGAACGCGCGGCTGAGTGGCTAGCTCTGCGATCACGTCGATTGCGGAATCCAGTTCGGCTCGGGACTGGTATAGCGGCGCCTCATTCGGATGCAGCGCCACAGCCGCCAAAACTCGTGGTTCGCGGGCTGCGAAGGCCGCCGACCAAATCGAGCTCTCGAGCGTGACGCCCACCTGCACAACACCCTTCATGCCAACCGAGGTTGCCAAGTCAAGGTTCTCAACTGGCGGCATCGGTGGTTCGGCGTCGTCGAACGCAAACTCTAGGTGGCAGTGGTTGTCGTAGACGCCAATCTCGAGCGCTTCTGGCACGGGCGCGTAGTTCATCGGGCGTCGACTAACTGGTTCATCGCCAGCGGCTTTGCTGCGCACAAACGCATCCCCGTTGTTTGCGGCAAGTGCCTCACTCGCACACATGGGCGGTTACTCCTGCTCGATGCGCGGAAACAGAATCTCGAGGGAACCGAGCTTGGTGCCGACCTTCAACCCGCCAAACACACCGGCTGACTCAATGGTTTGCTCGCCAAGTTCGCCGGCTTCACCAGCGGTCAATGCCTGCCAAAGCTTTGCGGTTGCTTTCGGAATCACCGGGTTTAGCAACACGGCCAAGGTGCGCAAACCATCGAGGACGACGTACATCACGGTGGCAAGACGCTCGCGATTGGCCTCGTCTTTGGCCAGAACCCAAGGCTCTTGAACGGTGATGTAGTTGTTCAGTTCGTCAACCAAGACCCAAATGGCCGATAGCGCCTCGTGGATTGCAACCTGGTCGATTGCAGCATCGGCATCCTTGGTGGCCTTCTCAGCTGCTGCCTTGATGGCCAGGTCTGCATCGGTCAATTGGCCCGCGGCTGGCACAACGCCGTCGAAGTACTTGTTGACCATCGCGATTGCTCTAGAGGCAAGGTTGCCAAAACCGTTGGCCAATTCAGCCTGGTAACGAGCCGATAGATCTTCCCAAGAGAACGAGCCGTCTTGGCCGAGTGCAATCGCCTTCATGAAGTAGTAGCGGAAAGCATCAGATCCGAAGGTCTCAGTGATCTGGCTCGGTGCGATGCCGGTCAACTTCGACTTCGACATCTTTTCGCCACCGACCAGCAGCCAGCCGTGACCAAAAACCTGTTTGGCTGGCGGCAATCCAGCAGCCATAAGCATGGCCGGCCAGATTACTGCGTGAAAACGAAGGATGTCCTTGCCAACAACCTGCACCGAGGCTGGCCAGAGCTTTTCGAACAGTGCCTGCAACTCGGCGTCATCAGAGCCGTAGCCGATTGCGGTGATGTAGTTCAGCAGTGCATCAAACCACACATAGGTGATGTGTCTGTCATCCCATGGAATAT
>CAZXFZ010000087.1:1274-2822 GCA_964640285.1 uncultured Rhodoluna sp. | reverse complement strand
CGTAGTGGTCAAGCAGCCGATCCTCAAACTCGCTTAGCTTGAAGAAGTAGTTGGTCTCGGCCAGCTTTTCAACTGGCTTCGAGTGGATGGCGCAAACATCCTGACCCGCAAACGGACCCTCGCCCGGCATCAGGTCGTTCTCGGTTTTGTACTCTTCGCAACCGACACAGTAGTTACCCTCGTACTCGCCACGATAGATAAAACCGGTGTCGTAGAGGTGTTGCAAAAACTTCTGCACATTCTTTTCGTGACGCGGTTCTGTAGTGCGAATGAAGTCTTGATTGTCGATGTCGATGGTGTCGAGCAGAGGCAACCAAGCCTCAGCGACCAATTTGTCTGCCCAGGTTTTTGGATCAGTGTTGTTGGCTACGGCGGTGCGCAGAATCTTTTCGCCATGCTCGTCGGTGCCGGTCAGCATGTATGCGAATTCGCCGCGCTGACGGTGCCAGCGCGTGAGCACGTCGGTGGCAACCTCGGTGTAGGCGTGACCGATGTGCGGAGCGTCATTGACGTAGAAGATTGGCGTCGTCGAATAGAAAGACGCTCCGGCGTTTTTTGGCATTGTTCTAGTTTAACGAGGCTCTTGCTTGCGTGCCTCAAGAGCAAGCGAATACAGCTCGCTCTTGCTGGCCCCGTTTGCCGCAGCGATCTCGGCTACGGCAGCCTTGAGACCAAGCCCATCAGCTGCCAGTTGAAGAACCTGTTGCACCAGATCGGTGGCAGCTGCCGCCTTCGCAGTTCCGCCGGCGATGACAAGCACCATCTCGCCCTTTGGTTCGGTTTTTGCCCACTCGACCAGCTCGGCAAGAGTGCCACGCTCGGTGTGCTCAAACTTCTTGGTTAGCTCACGGCTTACCGTGGCTGTTCGAGCTGGGCCGAAGACCTCGGCGGCATCCTGCAATGAATCGAGGATGCGATGCGGCGACTCAAAGAACACCATGGTTCGGGTTTCGCTAAGCAACTCGGTGAAGGCGCGCTTTCGATCGCCGGACTTGCGTGGCAAAAAGCCCTCGAACGTGAATCGATCCGTAGGTAGCCCACTCACGGCAAGCGCTGCCAAAACCGCTGACGGCCCCGGCACGACGGTGACCTGAACACCCGCTTCGGTGCAGGCTCGAACCAGCTGAAAACCCGGATCACTGACGGTGGGCATGCCTGCGTCGCTGACCACAAGAACATCACCTTCTGCGGCAAGGGCTACCAGTTGGTCTAGGCGCTCGGTCTCGTTGTGTTCGTGAAGGCTAATGAGCTTGGCGCTAAGTCGAATTCCAAGAGCATTTGCAAGCTTGAGAACTGATCTGGTGTCCTCGGCCGCGATAACCTTGGCGGTCTCGAGGCACTCAACCAGTCGAGGTGAGGCATCCGAGATGTTGCCGATGGGTGTTGCGGCGAGAATAAGCACGCTTCATTCTCGCAAAACTAGACTGAAGCCGTGATTGCCTGGCTAGATCAACTTCGAAGCACCGAGAGCGGAAAACGCGTCTTTGAGCTGTACAGCCCTTGGCTGGTCATTGCACTGGCCGCATTCTTGCGCCTTTGGCAACTTGG
>CAZXFZ010000087.1:0-1264 GCA_964640285.1 uncultured Rhodoluna sp. | reverse complement strand
CGCTACAGTCCCTGGTTTCTCGTTGTTCTTGCGGCTTTTCTGCGTCTGATCGATTTGACTCACCCGCAACGCCTGGTTTTTGACGAAACCTATTACGTCAAAGATGCCTGGACTCTGTTCAACACCGGTGCTGAACGAACCTGGCCAGCCAACTTCGACTCGCAGTTCGAGACCGGCTCGATCGACGGTTACCTCACCGACCCCAGCTATGTGGTGCACCCACCCCTGGGCAAGTGGATCATCGGGCTGGGCATGTGGCTCTTCGGTGGCGAAAGTGCATTTTCGTGGCGCATCAGCACCGCGATTCTCGGCATCGCGTCAGTGCTG
Organism: uncultured Rhodoluna sp.; assembly: GCA_964640285.1. GTDB lineage: Bacteria > Actinomycetota > Actinomycetes > Actinomycetales > Microbacteriaceae > Rhodoluna. The sequence continues at coordinate 937 of CAZXFZ010000087.1, read as the reverse complement.
CTGGTGTTTGTTCTGGCCAAGCGCATCCTTCGCTCTCATGCCTGGGGATTGGTTGCCGGATTCTTGATGGCGATTGATGGTCAGGCCATCGTGATGAGCCGTGTTGCCTTGCTGGACGGCATCCTGACCTTCTTCGTGCTGCTGGCATTTTGGTTTGTTCTTCAAGATCGCGAGAGAGTGCTGGCAGCACTTGATTCTGGCCAAGCACTGCTGTGGCGCCGACCCTGGCTCTACGCGGCCGGCATAACGCTAGGCGCTGCGAGCGCGGTGAAATGGTCTGGAGTCTATTTCTTGGCAGCTTTCGGTCTCTACGTAGTGGGCTACGAGGCGATCGCGCGTTTCAAACGAGCCGAAGACAACACCTGGATCTGGAAATCAGCGATCCAGGCTGTGCGAGATTTCGTGATTTTGGTTCCGCTGGCAGTTGCCACCTATCTCGCGTCCTGGAGTGGATGGCTAGTTTCAGGCACCGGCTACGGAGCCGACAAGTCATCGAATCCTCTGCTAGCACTGTGGCTTTATCACGTCGATGCCTACGAGTTCCACGTGGGACTGCGCACCCCGCACTCGTATCAGGCAAATCCGCTAACGTGGCTGTTCATTCAGCGGCCAACCTCGATGTTCTACGAGGGTTTTGGCGAAGGTGAAGCTGGATGCGGATTACCGAGCGGCTGCTCATCGGCAATCACAGCCCTTCCAAATCCATTGATCTGGCTCGCGGCGGCAGCAGCGATTCTATGGATTGCCTACCGGTGGATTCTTGAGCGCAAAGCCGACCAGAGCATGATCCTCATCGGTCTAGTTGCCGGTTATCTACCTTGGCTGATTTATCTCAACCGAACCGTGTTCCAGTTCTACACAATCGTCTTTGAAGGCTGGATGATGATTGCCCTGGCCTGCGCGCTAAGGCACTGGGTGGTTTCTCGAGGCCCAGACA
>CAZXFZ010000086.1:980-4859 GCA_964640285.1 uncultured Rhodoluna sp. | reverse complement strand
CGGCGTTGGATACTTCTTGGCATTCGCAAGTGCGATCTCGCTGTTCTTTCTGCCGATTTGGATTGGAACCGAGATTCCTTACTGGTTCTGGTCGATTCACATGTGGCTGCCGGGCTGGATCTAGCATTCAAGGCTTAGGCTAGAGGGCTATGACGACTTACCGCGAAGTTCTGCGCGCTCCTGGCTTGGCGCGCATTATTGTGTCGCAGCTCGTCGCCCGTTTTCCTTTCGGAATGATGACCCTCGGCTTCGTCATGCACATCGAAGAGATGCACAACTCCTATGCGATTGCCGGCATTGCACTTGGCGCCGAAACTATCGGTGCGGCAATTTCAGGTCCGCTATTAGGGCGGTGGCTCTCTCGATTTGGGGTGCGGCCGCTGATTTTGATTACGGCACTATTTGGCGCTGCCTGCATGACGGTCATCGCACTGTTTTATCTGCATCCGGTCGTCATCGTTGGGCTTGCCCTGCTGGTCGGACTCTCTAGCCCACCGATTCAATCGGCGGTTCGCACCGTTTATCCAACCCTGGTTCGCAAGAAAGACTTGGATGCTGTGTACGGACTCGATGCCACCGCTCAAGAAATCATCTGGGTGATTGGACCGGTTCTGGCCGCATTTTTGGCTAGCAGCACCGACACCAAAACTGTGGTGCTACTAATGGCCGTGATCCAGGTGGTTGGCGCTCTGTGGTTCACCTGGAACCGCGAAATCTCTGGCCTAAAGATTCCAAAAGCTGGCGGAAAAATGGGCAAGGTTCTGCGACTCGAACTGGTGTTTATTAACGCCATCATCGGCCTGTTGCTAGTTGGCTCGTTCAGCGGTGTCGAGGTCGGAGCCGTTGCTCTTCTTCCAAAAGCCGATGCCGGCTTGGCCCTCGCCGCGCTTTCGGTTGGGTCGATCTTGGGCGGCCTGGCTTTGGCAAATCGTTTCAGAGGCAAGCACGCGCTATCGATTTTTCTGGGCGTTATCGTCATCGGCTATGCAGCGACCTTCGTGAACCCAACGAATCCTTATTGGCTCGGTCTTTCTTTGTTTGTTGCCGGGCTCGGCATCGCTCCCGCGCTGGGTCGCTTGGGCTCGATGGTTGCCAACAATGTTCCGATGTCAGATGCAGCCGAAGCCTACGGTTGGATCAACACCGGTCAATTGGTTGGCTACTCTGCGGCAGCTGCACTCGCAGGAATTGCGATTGATACGGTGGCCGCGAGCGCCGCGTTGCTGGTGGCGCTCACCTTCGGCATGGGAGCAAACTTAGTTTCGATAATCACAACCAAGTCGATCTCACTGCTAACTCAAAAGAAAGCGGGTTGAACATGACTGTCTTTGCGGTCACCTACCACTACGGGGCAACGCCTGAAGAACTGGATGCCGTTCGACCTACTCACCGAGCTTGGCTCTCGGAACAGCTCGAAGCCCAAAACTTGTTGGCAAGTGGCCCGATGGTTGGAGTTCCTACTGCCCTACTGATTTGGCGCAGCAATAGCCTCGAAGAACTCAACGACCTGCTAAATCTTGACCCATTCGACCAAGCTGGATTTATCGCCGAAAGAACAATAACTGAGTGGAACCCGGTCTTCGGGCCATGGAGCTAGGAGCAAAAATGTCTTTCTCGCCAGAGCAAAACCCCAACATCCTCCTCAACAACGGTCAGCTTATGCCGCAGCTCGGCCTTGGGGTCTATAAGGTCAACCAAGATATCGCCGTGCAACTAGTTCGCACCGCAATTGACACCGGTTATCGCCGAATTGATACTGCAGCCCTTTACGACAACGAGGCCGAGGTCGGAGCGGCTGTTCGCCAATCCGGTTTGGCTCGTGAAGAGCTCTTCGTGACAACAAAGATCTGGAATGACCGACAGGGCTACACCAATGCCCTAGAAGCAATCGATGAGAGCCTTTCGCGCCTGAACATCGATTACCTCGACATGCTGCTGATTCACTGGCCTTGCCCACAAAAGAATCTTTTTGTCGAAACCTGGGATGCGTTTCAGAAAGCTCAAGAATCAGGCAAAATCCGCGGCATCGGCGTTTCGAACTTCAAGCCGGCCCACCTCGACAAGCTCATTGCCACTAGCAACGTTGTTCCGGCGATCAACCAGGTCGAGTTGCACCCCTGGCTGCAGCAGGCCGAGGTTCGTGCACACGACGACAAACTCGGAATCAAGACCGAGGCCTGGTCGCCTCTTGCTCGCGGTCGTTTTGAGTCGGCTGGACTTAATGATATTGCCGCCAAACACGGCAAGACCCTGACTCAGGTTGTGATTCGTTGGCACATCGAGATCGGGAATCTCGTAATTCCAAAATCTTCGAACCCTGATCGAATTGCCGAGAACATTGATGTCTTCGACTTCAACCTAGACGCCGATGATATGCGCGTTATCGCGGCACTAGACGGTGGGGGTCGAGTCGGACCCGACCCCGACGACTTGAACTAGTGAATCTCGTCTGATTGCTTCTTGCCCGACTGGCCTCTGGTCACCCACAGGCTGGCAATTGTCGTAACGGTGATGGTGACGATGATTACCGTAAGCGAAGTTTCGATTGTGATCTTTGGCAGCCAATCGATCTTCTCGCCGCCGTTGATGAACGGAAGGTCGTTCTTTTCTAGCGAGTGGAAAATCAGCTTGACACCAATCCAGGCCAGAATCAGCGACAGACCGATGTTGAGGTATTTGAGTCGCTCCATAAGGCCACTGAGCAAGAAGTAGAGCTGTCGCAGACCCATCAGCGCAAACGCATTCGCGGTGAACACGATGTATGCCTCTTTAGTGAGGCCATAGATGGCGGGAATCGAGTCAAGTGCAAACAGCACATCCGTGAATCCGATGGCAACCATAACCAGGAAGAACGGGGTTAGCGCCCGCTTGCCGTCGATCTTGACCCAAAGCTTCTTGCCATAAAACTCATCCACTGTGTGGAAGCGGCTGCGGATGAAGTCCATCAACTTGCCGCCCGGAGGGGCATCCTCGTGCTTAGGCGTGATGAACTCTTTTATGAGCCCATAGGCGGTGTAGATGAGGAATGCACCAAAGATGTAGAACACCCAGCTGAAGCGCTCGATGATTGCCGCACCTGCCCAGATGAACAGACCGCGCAGAATCAGGGCCACGATGATTCCAATCAGCAAGGCCTCAGACTGCAGAAGTCTTGGCACCCTGAACTGGGTCATGATGATCAAGAAGACGAAGAGGTTGTCGACCGAGAGACTCTTCTCGGTGATGTAGCCGGCGATGAACTCGTTGGCAAGCTGAGGGCCATCGATGAACAAACCGCTGTGCGAGAGGAAGAACATGAAGCCAATCGCACCAACGATATAAATGATGGACTGGATCGAGGCGCTCTTGAAAGAAGGCTCTTTGTGGTTTCGAACGTGAACCAAAAGGTCCACCAAAATTACGCCGACGAGAACTGCGATTGTGATTAGCCAAACTTCGGTGCTGAAGTGCGGGATGTCATGCATCAGGACTGAAACCACCTTGTATTCAAATCGATTCCAAGGAATTAGGAATCGGTGTCTGCTCTTAAGTTAAGCACACCAATTGACGCAAAACAGAAGGTTGTGGAAACAAATGAAAGTTCTAATTTCTGGGGCTTCTGGACTCATCGGCAGCGCGCTGTCGGATCACTTGAAGAAACTAGGACACACGCCTCTTCATCTGGTGCGAAGATCAGCATTTCAGCCCAACGAAATCGAATGGCACCCTGGGCAAAGTGACCTTGACCCGAGTTTGCTCGATGGTGTTGACGCGATCGTAAATCTTGCCGGAGCTACAACTGGTCGAATGCCTTGGACTAAGGCCTACAAGCGCGAACTGATTGACTCCAGAATTGAGTCAACAAAGACCCTCGTTGCCGCCATGTCAAAGATGACCAAT
>CAZXFZ010000086.1:0-881 GCA_964640285.1 uncultured Rhodoluna sp. | reverse complement strand
GCCCAGGGTGTTTATCAGCGGAAGTGCATCCGGATTCTACGGTGACACTGGGTCAAACAACGCGGTCGAGACTGACCCTAAAGGAACAGGATTTCTCAGCGATCTTGCTGCCAGTTGGGAACAGGAGGCCCTCAAGGCCCCAGCGTCGGTGAGGGTAGTTCTGATTCGAACCACCATGGTGCTTTCGAGAAAACTAGGTGCCCTCGGTCGGCTGTTGCCGCTGTTGCGTCTCGGCGTTGGCGGAAACCTCGGGCCTGGCAATCAGTGGTGGGCCTGGATATCCCTCGAGGATGAAGTTCGCGCAATCATGCACCTCATCGAGACCGAGACTGCTTCCGGACCGTTCAATCTCACCGCACCTGAGCCTGCAACTTGCAAGCAGGTTGTTCAAGAACTGGCTCGACAACTAAAGAGACCTGCGATCATTCCTGTGCCGTCGTTCGCATTGCGGTTGGCATTTGGAGAGGCGGCAGACGAGCTTCTCATCTGCAATCAGAAGATGAACCCGCAAAAATTGCTCGATTCAGGTTTCGAATTCTCACATCCAAAACTTGCTGAGGCTTGCAGTTGGGTCCTGGCTAAGTCATAGGGAAATCAAAAAACCCGCGTCTTAAGTGACGCGGGTTTTTTGTTGGCTCGAAGTTTTTACTTCTTAGCGGCTGGCTTCTTTGCAGCTGGCTTAGCGGCGGCCTTAGGTGCCGCCTTCTTAGCAGCAGGCTTAGCGGCAGGCTTAGGTGCAGCCTTCTTAGCTGCAGGCTTAGCGGCAGCCGTAGGAGCCGCAGGCTTCTTCGCAGCAGGCTTAGCAGCTGGCTTAGCGGCCGGCTTCTTTGCAGCTGGCTTCTTAGCAGCAGCCTTCTTAACCGCTGGCTTAGCGGCAGCCT
>CAZXFZ010000085.1:0-4871 GCA_964640285.1 uncultured Rhodoluna sp. | reverse complement strand
CTATTTGAAGTCGTTCCAGCAGATGAACTGGGTCAACTTCTTCTTGCTGCCGATGTTCTTGTTCTCGGGAACCTTCTATCCATTGAGCATCTACCCAGAGCCAATTCAGTGGGTAATTCAGGCATTGCCACTGTGGCAGGGCATCGAGATGGTGAGGATGCTGATGTTCGGAAACATCGGTATTGGCCTGCTCGCCCACGTGATCTATTTCTTGGTGATGATTGCCGGCGGGTTGTGGTTCACCACACGTCGCTTGCGAGCGCTGTTTTTGCGCTAGAAAACCCTGAGGTTAACCGAAGAAACTTCTATTCACTGTCGCCCCCGAGGCGTAGGCTTGCATATAGATGAAAGCCTTTCGTCGATTGGGGTTTGTGATGTCATCATTCAAGCGAGTTTTTGGCTCAACCTGGGGTCGGGTCGCGGTTGCGCTTAGCGTTGCGGCTGCGGTGGTTGTTGGCACCGTGCCAGCTCAAGCTGTCGTGCAAATCACTCGCACCGCACAGATCGTTCGCGTTCAAACCGGTGCTGACGCTCAGGTTCGCGAAGCCCTGTCGGCCATGGCCAAAATTCCAAGCGAAGAAATTAACTTCGTCTTCGACGGTTTCGTGGTTCAACTGGCAGACTTCGAGATTGCTCAGTTGCGCGCAAACCCTCTGGTTATCGACATCACTCCTGACCAATCGGTATCGCTCCTAGAGACCGATTCACCCACTCCTTCTTGGGGCCTCGACCGCACAGATCAGCCGAGCCTTCCGCTAGACAACTCATTCACCTACCCAACCCAAGGCGGTGCTGGAGTTCGCGCCTACATCGTCGACACCGGTGTTCAGGCTGACAACCCAGACTTCGCTGGCCGTATTGCAGCGGGATTCGACACCTTTGGCGCTAACGGCCAGAACGTTGACTGCCACGGCCACGGAACTCACGTTGCCGGAACGGTTGCCGGCACCAAGTACGGCCTTGCAAAGAAGGCGACAATCGTGCCGGTCAAGGTGCTCAGCTGTGCTGGCTCGGGTTCATACTCGGGCATCATCGCGGCCCTTGACTGGATCCGCGCCAACCACCCAGTTGGCACTCCGGGCGTGGTCAACATGTCGATTGGTGGACCGACCAACTCGGCCATGACCACCGCGGTTGACAACCTGACCGCCGCCGGCATCCTTTCGGTTGTGGCTGCCGGAAACTCAAACACCGATGCCTGCACCTCGTCGCCCGCAAGTGCCCCGAAGGCTCTGACAGTGGGCGCGACTTCAAACACTGACGCCCGTGCCTCATTCTCGAACTACGGAAACTGCGTTGACATCTTCGCGCCAGGCGTTGCAATCGTGTCAGATGACGCATTCGCATCCGGTGGTTCAAAGAGCATGTCTGGAACCTCGATGGCAAGCCCGCACGTAGCCGGTGCTGCTGCTCTGGTTCTGGGGCAGAACCCGACTTTTACCCCTGCTCAGGTCACCAGTGCACTAATGGATAACGCCAAGCAGGGTGCCGTTACAAACGCTCTGTCGGCGAACAGCGGTTTGCTGAACATCCAGTTCCTGAACGCGACCACCCCTCCGCCTGCTCCAATTATTGGTGTTCCTGACGCCCCAACCGGTGTTGCCGTAACTGGCATCACCAAGGCCGAAGCGGTCGTCGGCTGGGTCGCCCCCGCTAACGATGGTGGTGCTGCAGTCAGCGGTTACAAGGTTGAATACCGAGCATCTGCTCTTGCACAGTGGACCACACTGAGTGCAACCACCAACTCGGTCACCCTCACCGGTTTGACCGCCGCCAGCAACTACCAGGTTCAGGTGCGTGCCACCAACAGCGTGGGTGACTCGCTTCCTAGCACGATCGTCAACTTCACTACTCTTGGCGACCTCCCCGGTGCACCAACCAACCCAACTGCCACCAATGACCGCGGTGATGCGTTTACCTTGGGCTGGACCGCACCAGCAAGCAACGGTGGCAACGCGATCACTTCTTACCCGATTCAGCAACTGAGGAACGGAGCTTGGACCCAGATCGGACTTGGATCCGCATCAAGCCGCACATTCAACGTGACCGGATTGACCCCGGCAACTGCATACTCGTTCAGAATTTCGGCAACCAACAGCAATGGCACCGGCCCCTTCGTTGAGTTCAACTACACCACCGGCGTGCTCGCACCGAGCACCCCAACCGGTGTAGCTGTTTCGGCGATCGGCGCAAGGACCGCCACCGCCACCTGGAACCCAGTAAACCCTCCTACCGCAGGTGTGCCTCTGGTGTATGAGGTCACTTGGGGCTGGTCGGGCTATTCAACTGTTCTGGGCCGAGCATCAGGCTTGACCACGCCCACCTACACGATGTCAAACCTGGCATCAAGCACTCGCTACTGGGTTCAGGTCTCGGCAGCCCAGGGAACCGCCGCTAGCTTGCCAAGCGCAAAGGTGTATTTCAGCACGACGGCAAATGTGCCTAGCGCGCCAACCATGAATACACCGGTTCGTAACGGTTCTAAGGCGACAATCAACTGGAACCCGACCACCGATGGTGGTTCACCAATCATCGATTACACACTGCAATCAATGCAGGGCAACGTCTCTGGAGCGACCTGGACTAACGTCGCATCAGGCCTGACTGTGACTAACTATGAGGTTGACATGCCGAGCATCGGTCAGAGCGTGTACTACCGAGTGGCTGCCCGTAACGCAATCGGCTTAGGCGTTTGGTCGTTGCAAACCATGCTTACCACTCCAGCAGGCGCACCAGGTGCTCCAACCGGAGTCTCGGGATCGATGACTGGAAACACACTCAACCTGAGTTGGACTCCACCAACCGAAACAGGTGGAGTAGCCCTTCGTGACTATCGTGTTCAGGTTTCACGCGATAACGGTGCCACCTGGTTGGATGCCATCTTCACTTCCGCCACCACAACTGGTGTGGCAGCGCCGGCTAAGGGCCAGACTTGGCTATACCGTGTTGCTGCTCGCAACGCATCCCAAGTTCAGGGAGCTTACTCGAGCACGTTCTCGTTTACCCGCGAAGCCGGAAAAGCAAATTCACCTCGTATTTCAAGTGCTCGAATCTCGGGTTCATCGGTGGTAGTCGCTTGGTTTGCGAGCACCGATAACGGTGGGTCGGCGATCACGTCTTACCGAGTCGAGACTCGTTTGTCCTCCAGTAGCGACTGGGTAACAGCTGCATCTGTCGCCGGAAACGTTTTGTCGGCCACGTTCGATGCTCCGTCGCCGGGAACGAGTTTGGTGATTCGAGTCTTGGCCGAAAATGCGGCAGGTCTATCGGCTCCAGAGGGCCAAGTATCGCTAACTGTTCCAGCCCTTCGCGCTGACGCTCCAACCGATTTGGCTGCTGAGTTCAATAACTCAACCAACAGGGTTCAACTCACTTGGAGCGCACCAGCAAACAACGGTGGCGCTGCAATTCGCCAATACGTCGTTGAGTATTCGATGAATGGCGGGACTTCGTGGTTGGTCGGTGCCTATGCCCAACCAACTGCAACCAGCTTCCAGGCAACGTTTGTCCCGGGCAAGGGCGCAAGCTACAGCTATCGCTTGTACGCTCAAAATGCGGCAGGCAACTCCCCTGCTTCGAACGTCGCAGTGGTGTCCAGAACTGCAACTGTGCCAAGTGCCCCGGGTATGTCGTCGCCTCGCCTAGGCACTGACGGCAAAGTCTCGCTCAGTTGGAATGCCCCGTCAGATCCAGGTGGATCGACCATTACTGGCTATTCGATCGAAGCCAACACTGCTAACGCAGGCTGGCAAGAAATTGCAAATGTCAACGGAACAACCAGGTCGGTTTCTTTGGATAAGGCAGCACCGGGCGTCTCGACTCAGTATCGAGTTATTGCCATCAACTCAATTGGTCGCTCTGTGGCAAGCAACGTGGTTGCTTATCTATCGCCACTCGGCAAGGCAAGTGCTCCAACCAACTTCACTCTGAATCAAGACTCGGCGAACACCTCGAGAATGGTTGCGACATGGGCTGTTCCAACTGATCTAGGTGGAGCTTCGGCGGTTTCGTACTATCTCATCGAATCGAGCGTCAACGGAGGCACGAGTTGGTCTGGCACCGTCACAGCCTCTGGATCCGCAACATCGGTTCTCTTGGGCAAGCCTGCCAAGGGCGTGACTATGCAGATGCGTATTTCGGCATACACGGGCGCTGGAAAGGGCGAGGTTTCGAATGTCGCTCAGTTCACTACCCAGGCAACGGCGCCGAGCGCTCCGTATGGTATCCGAGCCGTTTTCGGATCTGATGGCAACCCCGTATTCAGCTGGTTGCGTCCGAGCGATAACGGCGGCTCGCCAATCACCGGTTACCGTGTCGAGCAGAACGTGGCAAACGCAGGTTGGGTGCTACTAGCATCCGTTGATGCAAATACACTCAGCGCAACGGGCACTCGAGCTGCTCGCGGTGTAATCACTCAGTTCCGAGTCTTTGCAACAAACGCCATCGGAGATTCAACGGCATCGTCGACAACTGCTTTGATGGTTCCGTTCGATCGCCCAAGCGCGCCGCAGAACCTCGAGGCGGTTTCTTCGAGTTCTAACTCTTCGGTGGTTACCCTTCGCTGGGCAGCCCCGAGTGACCTTGGTGGAGCAACTTCTGCCCAGTACAGAATCGAACGCAGCCTCAACAACGGTTCGACCTGGCAGTTTATTGCGAGCATCTCTGCTCTTCAGGTCACTGTGAGCGGACCGGCCAAGGGAACTAGCGCTCAATACCGCGTAGCAGCGACGACTGGATTCGGAATCGGCGAGTACACACCTGCAGTGACTTACACTGCCGCGATTACAGTTCCAAGCGCGCCAAACATCCTGACTCCAGTGCTAGACGCCGCCGCATCAGCGGTGGTCATCAGCTGGCGTGCGCCTAGCGAT
>CAZXFZ010000084.1:3234-4909 GCA_964640285.1 uncultured Rhodoluna sp. | reverse complement strand
CCTCTCGAGCCTTGCGAGCAGCCTGTCGAGCGGTGGCCGCCTGAATCGCCTTGCGAATGACCTCTTTTGCCATGGCTGGGTTGCGGTCGAGCCAGTCTGCGAATTCTTCGTTGACTACTCGCTGCACGAAGGTCTTGGCCTCGGTGTTGCCCAGCTTGGTCTTGGTTTGACCTTCGAACTGTGGCTCAGAGAGCTTGACCGATATCACAGCTGTCAAACCTTCGCGGCAGTCGTCACCGGTTAGGTTTTCGTCTTTTTCTTTGAGCAGGTTGGTGGCGCGGGCGTGCTTGTTGAGCAGAGAGGTGAGAGCAGCGCGGAAGCCTTCTTCGTGGGTTCCACCCTCGTGAGTGTTGATCGTGTTCGCGTAGGTGTGCACACTCTCGTTGTATGCGGTAGTCCACTGCATCGCGATTTCAACCGAAAGGTTCTTTTCTGGCGTTTCGGCCTCGATCGAAATGATGTCTGGGTTTACGACATCGGCTTTCTTTGAGTTGTTTAGGTATTCGACGTAGTCAATCAGACCGCGCTCATAGCAGTATTCATCGTTCTGGCCGTCACGCTCATCCATCAGCGAGATGCGCAGACCCTTGTTTAGGAAGCACATCTGCTGGAAGCGGGCGCGCAGAGTTTCGTAGTCGTATTCGACCGTCTCGAAAATGTCTGGGCTGGCCAAGAACTCGATGGTGGTTCCGGTGTAGTCAACCGGTTCGCACTTTTCGAGGGGGGCGTCTGGCACACCGATCTTGTAGCTCTGGCGCCAGATGTGGCCATCACGTGCTACCTCAACGCGAAGCTGGGTTGAGAGCGCGTTCACAACGGATGCGCCAACGCCGTGTAGACCACCCGAGACCGCGTAGCCGCCACCACCGAACTTTCCACCGGCGTGAAGAATGGTTAGAACCACCTGAACCGTAGAGATGCCTTCGGTTGGGTGAGTTGCAACGGGAATGCCTCGACCGTTGTCTTGAACGCGAATCCAGCCATCTTTGGTGATGGTGACTTTGATGAGATCGCAATAGCCAGCGAGAGCTTCGTCAACCGAGTTGTCAACGATTTCATAGACCAGGTGGTGCAGACCGCGAGGGCCGGTTGAGCCGATGTACATGCCCGGGCGCTTGCGCACCGCTTCTAGCCCTTCGAGGACCTGGATATTGCCGGCGTCGTAATTGTTTTCTGGCGTTGACATATTCGGTTATTGCTCCTTACTAGCTTGGCGTTAGGTCCGGTGAACTGCGGTTGCGAGAACCGACTTAAATTCGGGATATCTAACTGCTAGAAGTTTACTTTTTGGGTGTGACAATTCGTGGGATTTGCCGACGTATTTCGCTGGCTATTTTTCCGCGTCGTGACGCGGATATCGCGAGTTTTCCACAGGGCATTTAGGATGCCTTTTTGCGGGCTATCCGTAAGTGTCTCGAGGACCCCTGCCCGGTGCCGATCGCTGGCCCTTTTTCCAGCTGGGCGCATCCGGTCCGACGAAGTTGATATCTGTCACCTTGAGCGAAGCAAACTCGCCTTGAATCTTCTCCAAAATTGGCTGTTTCATGATCTTCCACAGCTGCTGTAACCAGTTCGGGTGTTCTGGCAGTGGAAGCGGGGGCGGCCACTCTTTTTATAGAAGTGTCGAGTACTTTTAAAAATGGCTTGCCGTCTTTATAGGTGAACTCAAATTTTC
>CAZXFZ010000084.1:0-3224 GCA_964640285.1 uncultured Rhodoluna sp. | reverse complement strand
TAGGCTGTTTCATGATCTTCAGCTGAGTTGCCCAGGCAGTCGACTTGCATCGAACGGTGAGCACGCCGCGTTCAAATCGCTCGGGTGTCGAGGCTGCCGCATTCAATTCACCGACCAGTTCGGACCAGCGCCTAAAAAGGTCGGCCTCGGCTAACTGGCTCTGCCAACCAAAACTGGTCAACAACCCATCGATGGATGCCCCTGCAGAAACAACGTCTCGCCCCGGTTCGAAAGGCTTCGACTTGGCCGATTCTGCTCGTTCTGCCTTGCGCCTGGCATCTCGACTCAAGCGACCGGTTACCGCTTCACGCATCCGCCAATAGAACTCCTGGGCGAAATCTGAGTCACTCATCGCGGGTCACCACCCCACGGTTTACGTCGAAGCGAATCATATCTAGATCTCTTGGAAGATCGGCGGTGTCGGCAGCGGTGATAAACACCTGCTCATTCGAGGCAATCAGTTGTGCCAGACGGTTTCGTCTTCCCTCATCGAGTTCGGCAAAAACATCATCCAGAATCAGCACCGGGTCACCGGATCGGGTTTCGGCCCTAAGCAGCTCGGCCGATGCCAGTCTCAACGCCAATGCGAAGCTGATGCTCTCACCGTGGCTGGCAAATCCCTTGACCGGAAGCTGGCCCAGAGTCAAAACCAGATCGTCTCGCTGTGGGCCAACGAGAGTGAGGCCGCGTTCGAGCTCCTTAGCCCGAACCTCAGAGAGTTTCACGTGAAACAAACTCTCGATCTCGGCCCTATCACTGGTGATTGGCGAATCCTCCCCTGAATCGGCAAGCTCCTCGTCGTCGAGCAGGCTGGCAAGACCTGAAACCATGACCGAGCTCTTGATTGCAAGACCGGGGTCGTTGTTCGCCTCGGCGATTGACTGGTATGCCTTCGTGAGATGTGGCCTTAGCTTTTCAACCAAGTCGATGCGCGCGACGATGATTTCTGATCCGTAGCGAACCAGACTTTCATCCCAAGCGTCCAGCGTGCTCAGTGCAGCGCCGGTGGTCTTGGTGGCCCTGGCCGATTTCAACAACGAGTTGCGCTGCTTCAGCACGCGCTCGTAATCCGAGTAAACGCCGGCGAAACGAGGTGCCGCTTGAATCACCAACTCATCGAGAAAGGCTCTTCGATTAGACGGGTCTCGTCTAACGATGTCGAGATCTTCGGGGGCGAATATAACTGAGTTGACATAACCTAAGAGGTCGCGCACTCTTGGCACATCCGACTTGTTGATTCGAGCACGATTTTGAGTGGATGCGTTTAGCTCGAGCTCAAGCATCACGTCGCGCTCGTTGTGGCTTGCCAAAGCCCGAATTAGTGCCTGACTTTGTGGTTGCCCACTGGCATCCCTGCGAATCAGTGCCTGATAGCCGGCTACACGATGCGAGTTGAGTGATCCGAGGTATTGGATTGCCTCGACGATGTTTGTTTTTCCGTGTCCGTTTGGTCCTAGCAGCAGGTTGATGCCTGGTTCGAAGCCAATTTCGGCCGACTCATAGTTGCGAAAGTTGCTCAGCGAGAGGTGTTTGACAAACATCTAGCACCCAGTTGCGGCCTGAATTAGCGCTGCTGAAGGTTTGGCTGAAGCAGGTAACGGTAGCTGTCGCTGTCGGATGCCTCTTTAGCTCCATGACTTGAGATCAGCACTGGACCGAGTTTGCTAGCGTCGTTTGAATTTTTTGTGAATGCGACTCGAACGAATTCGGTGTGGACACCGGCAAGAGCATCCAACAGGAACTGCGGCTTCAGTGGAGTAACTATTTCTTCGCCGGTTAGCTCGATTGGCACGCTCTCGGAGGCCGCGGCGGTGTCGTTGCCCGAAGCCTCAAGCACAACTTCGCCATCCTGGAAGGTGTAGCGGATAGCCGGGCGTGATTGCTCGATTACCAAAGCAACGCGACGAGTGGAATCGAGAAGATCCTGCTTGCTCACGATTGCAAAGTGCTCAACCTCTTTGGGGAAGAAGCCCTTGATGTCTGGGAAAGTGCCCTTTAGAAGCAGCGATGTTACAGAGCGGTTGTTTGCCTTGAACGCGATCATTTCTCGATCACCAGACTTGGCAATTGAGATTGCTATCTCACCCTGGTTGCCGAATGTTTTTGCCACCTCTTGCAAGGTTCTTGCTGGAATTAGCGCCGATGTGCCAGCGAAACCATCATTGACCTTGCAGCTCACTTCAACCAGAGCCAAACGGAAGCGGTCAGTGGCAACCATAGAGATTGCTTTTTCTGAAACCTCGAGCAGAACACCGGTCAACCAAGGAGTCACGTCATCCTTGGATGCTGCAACGGCAACTTGGCCAACCGCGGTGGTGAAAGCATCGCCTGAAACTGAACCGGTGGTTGCTGGGATTTCTGGCAACGTCGGATAGCTCGCTACATCCATTGTCAAAAGCGTGAACTTGGATGCGCCGCAGGTGACCAAAACCTTTGACCCGTCAGTTGAGATCTCGACTGGAGCATTTGGCAGTTTGCTAACAATTTCGTTCAGGAATCGACCTGAGACAACAACCCTGCCGCTTTCTTCAACTTTTGCCACGATTTCGGCCTGTGCAGAGACTTCGTAGTCAAAAACGGAAAGACGAAGAGCGTTGGCGTCAGCCTCGATGAGGATTCCGCTAAGGATTGGAAGCGTTGTCTTCTGAGGAAGCATGCGAACAGCGAAAGAGATTGCTTCGTGCAAGACGTCTTTGTTTACCTGGAACTTCACTTGATTCCCCAAACCGGATCGATAGGCGGGCCATGTTGGGCCGTGGCTTTAAATCTTGGCACAATCCAGAGACTTTTTAGCCTGCATTCGGCAAATGCAACCAAACCCTCAAGCACACCCAAAAGCGTTATGAAATTTGTTTATCTAATTTCTCTTTTTCAAGTTCTTATTAACGGCTGTGGATAATGTTGAAAACTCTAGAAAACCCAGTAAAAACATAGAAACTACAACGGTGTGAGTTGTTCACATTTCTGTGAATTACTTTGTGGATAACTCGACTTGTTGTGGAATGTAACCAGCTATCACACAGGCCAGAAGCCTTGATTCCACCGATATCTGCGGGTTTCTCACAGTTATCCACAGGTTTATCCACGTTTAAACAGGTCTGTTTTAGTTGAAGGTTTAATCGAATTAGAACGTGCACCTGGCTAGATAGTGCAGATAACTGGTGGATTTTTAGTTCTAGGAACGCTTGTTCTTGATCGAATTGTGAATCTCGGTTACCTGGTTA
>CAZXFZ010000083.1:2585-4965 GCA_964640285.1 uncultured Rhodoluna sp. | reverse complement strand
TTCAACGGTGGCAAGTTGCTGCTCGATAAATCCAATCCGACTGTCTAGGGAACCCGATCGCCGAGAACACTGACCTAAACGATTGTGGCCCCCAAAATGGGGGCCACAATCACTTAACCTTGCGACTTAGTACGCGGTGATGTACTCGTCGTGCTCCCAATGCGTGACATCGCGCGTGCTCGGGTCTGAAACCTCAGCGCTGTAGCGTTCGATTTCGTCACGCTTTAGCACCAAGAAAGTCTCGACAAGCTGCTTCGAGAGTTGATCATGCAGGTGAGCGTTGGCCTCGAGCGCGTCTAGCGCATCCGCGAATGTTTCTGGCAAGACTGGTGCAGCCTCGTTGTCGTAGGCCATGCCAACTGCCTCTTCTGGGCACTCGAGTGCACGGTTCAAGCCGTCGAGACCAGCAGCCAGGATGCCGGCAATCACCAGATATGGGTTTGCCGCACCATCGCCAACACGAACCTCTAGGCGAGTGCCCTGACCGCGCTCTGGTGGCACGCGAACCATGCAGCTGCGGTTGTCGTATCCCCAGTTTGCACGGTAAGGGGCAAGGGTGTCTGGGCCGAGACGCTTGAACGCGTTGACCGTTGGGTTGGTGAGTGCGGTGAGTCCGTGAGCGTTAGCGGTAATGCCTGCGATCAGGTGCTTCGCGATGTCGCTCAAGCCGCCCTGGCCGTCGTGCATCTTGTTGACACCGTTTTCGTCGGTCACCGAGAAGTGCAGGTGGAAGCCGCTACCGCCTTCATCGCTCCAAGGCTTGCCAAGGAAAGTCGCGAGCTTGCCTTCGCGATTCACGACATCCTTGATCGCGGTCTTGAACTTGAAGGTGCGGTCGGCAGCATCGAGAGCCTTGGAGTGCCAGAGGTTGATTTCGTACTGGCTTGGGCTGAACTCGTGGTTTCCTGCAAAAACACCAATCTTCATGCGGTCGAGATTGCGCAGCAGTCGCAGGAAGGTGCCATCTGGGTCAACCATCGAGCCGGTGGTGTAAACCTGTCCGGTGCGCTCGTGAGCGCGAACCCAGCGGCCGTGCTCATTCTGCTTTGCGATGTAGAACTCGAGTTCGGGGCCAACCACGGGGTGCAAGCCATGCTTGGCATAGCCCTCGATTACCTTGCGCAAAACCGCGCGTGGTGAGAACAGGTTTTCGCTGCCGTCTGGGTTCAGTGCATCGGCGATTGCGTATGCAACGCCTGGCTCCCAAGGCAGCTCGGTGATAGTTTCTGGGTCAATCTGGCTGACTAGGTCCTGAAGGCCGTCGGATGCGATGTTGCCGGCATCAAGCACTCCGCCACGGGTGGTGGTGACCCAAACGCCTTGACAGAATGCCGGGCCGTTGTGGGCACCTTTTTCGAGCTGGCTAACCAGGATGTCTTTCGAGCGCGTGATGCCCAGCACGTCTGGATAGATGAACCGCAAAACATCTATGTTGCGGGCCTCAAGGTCTTCGCGAAGTTTGGCCAAATCGTGTGCCATTGCAACTCCTTTGTCGCATTTCCATAAACTCGTTTGGATTCAAACGAAAGCCTAGTATCGTGAAGCCAAGTGGCGAAGAATGAACGCCAAAAAGTAATCTTTCGGTTACAAATCAGTCGGCTCGAATCAAGGATGTGTCAGACGTGAAAGCTCTGTTTGTGCAGCACGACCACGTGTCACCGATCGGCCCGCTCGGCGATCGTTTCAAGCATCACGGCTTCGAGGTCGAAGAGCTGCTAGTCGTGCCTGAGGCATCCTTTCATTCGCCAAACATCAACTTTGACTTTCCAGATTTAGCCGGTTTTGACGTAATCGTGCCGATGGGTGCCCCATGGGGCGCTTGGGATAACGCCTGCATCGGAAACTGGCTTGAGCCTGAAATCGAGTGGATTCGTGCTGCCGTCAGCTCGGGCAAACCAGTGCTCGGTGTGTGTTTTGGTGGGCAGCTGATCGCTCGCGCGATGGGCGGATCGGTTGCGCCGGCCCCACAGTGCGAAATTGGCTGGAAGGATATCTGGTCTTCGCGCCAAGATCTGATCACGAACGGGCCTTGGTTCCAGTTTCACTATGACCGGTGGCAGTTGCCGCCGGGCTCTGTCGAGATTGCCCGCAATCCAATTGCTTCGCAGGCTTTCCTGATTGAAAACTCGATGGCGATTCAGTTTCACCCCGAAATCACACCAGAATCACTGGTTGGTTGGCTCGACTGGGGTGGCGACAAAAAGGTCATCGAGGATGGCCAAGACCCCGAAATCATGAAGGCGCAAACTCGCGCGTATGAGCTAGATGCTCAAAAACGCACCTACCAGTTGGTGGATGCGTTCTTGAGTCAGGTTGCGAAACTCATTTAGAGTCGCGCCTCGCAGTTGGGTTTAGCGCCGCGAAACTTTCACTGGCATGC
>CAZXFZ010000083.1:0-2575 GCA_964640285.1 uncultured Rhodoluna sp. | reverse complement strand
TAATCGATTTCACCTGTGATCTCCATCTTGTCGATGCGACCAATTAGGTCTTCAAACATCACGCGCAATTCGATGCGGGCCAATGCATTACCGAGGCACATGTGTGGTCCACCACGACCAAAGGTCATGTGCTCGTTCGGGTTGCGTTGAACATCGAACTTGTCAGGGTTCTCGAAAATTGCCTCATCTCGGTTGCCCGAGGCAAACCAGGTGACGACCTTCTGGCCTTCTTTGATGTTCTTTCCGTTGATTACGGCATCCTTGGTTGCGGTGCGACGGAAGTGATAAACCGGGCTGGCATAGCGAAGGAACTCTTCAACAGCCCATGGAATCAGATCTGGGTTCTCTTGCAGAATCGCCAGCTGCTCTGGGTTCTGAATCAGGTTGCGCATGGTGTGGGTGATGGTGTGACGAGTGGTCTCGTTTCCGGCCACGACCAGCAGCAGGAAGTTCGTGTGAAAGTCGCGCTCTGAAAGCGGGATGCCGTCGCTCATCTCGCCGTTTACGAGAACCGAGACCAGGTCGGTGCCATCTTTGCCACGACGCTCGTTGGCCAGCGCGTCACCGTAGGCGAATACCTCCAGCGCCGCCGGGGAGCGGAACGGAACGAGTCGGAACTCTTCGCTCTCGACCGAGTTGATCAACACGTCGGCGTGCTCTGGGTCGTCGAAACCGACCATGCGGTTTCCCCAGTCGATCAGTTTGTGGGTGTCTTCGACCGGCACATCGAGCAGGCGAACGAGCACGTTGATTGGAAAGTCTGCTGCTACCTCTTTGACGAAGTCGAACTCACCCTTGGCGAATGCGTTGTCGAGGGTGGTGGCGGTGATTCCGCGCAAGAACGTCTCATACTTTGCCACGGCTGCTGGAGTGAACTGCCCCTGCAGCAATCGACGCAGGGCTCGGTGACGTGAACCATCGGTCTCAAGCAGCGAGCGACGAGCTTCTTCTTGCTCGGCATCGACTTCTTCTAGGTTGGTGAAACGCTCGCTAGTGAAGGTAGCCGGATCGCGCAAAACCTGAACGATGTCGTGATAGCCGGTGATTGCCCAGAAGCCGCGGTTTGGGGCTTCTTCTTCGTTCCAGTGAACCGGATCGTTCTTTCGCAGCTCGGCGAATTCGGCCCAAGGTGCGCCTTTTTCGAATAGGTCTAGGTCTGCGAGGTTGATGCTCGACGCTGAGGACATCTCGTATCTCCAAAAAATCGTTTGGGTGCTAACAATCTCAAAGATTAGTGAATAACAATCTGAAACACGTGCGATTCATCTAAATCGTTATGAACCAAACGATAGAGAATTGATGCACACAGGTTTTGCTAAACGCTCGCAATTGCAAGCACAGGGGATTCAAGGAGGTCGGGATGGCTGGGGCACACACACTTGCAGAAACTGAGCGCCAGGTTTCGGATCGCCTCAAGGGCATGACCATTGACTTCAAAGCGATGGCCGTGACTTCGAATCTTTTTCGCGCAGCCACCGCGGTGCGCAATCACTTGGAGCGATCGGTGCTTGCCCCGCATGATTTGTCATGGACCGCGTTCGTTGTGCTCTGGGTTGTCTGGATTTGGGAACCAATTGAAACCCGTCAAATTGCCGCTGAGGGCGGTTTCTCGAAAGCAACCCTTACCGGAGTCTTGAGCACTCTCGAAAATCGCAGACTTGCAGTGCGCAAAAAGAGCAGCAGCGATGGCCGCCTGGTTCTAGTTGAGTTGACCCCGGCTGGCCGAAAGCTAATGAAAGAGCTTTTTCCTGAGTTCAACGCTCAGGAGCAGTTCGTTGCTAAGGCGCTAGAGGCATCCCTGCAGGATGCGACAGCCGATGCGCTTCGCAAGATAACCGCAAACATCGAAGCTAACGAGCAGTAGCAGCGGCCTGCTCGACGAACTTGCGCACGATCTCTAGTTGGCCCAGTTCAGTCTCGTAGTTGTCTTCTGGGTGCCACTGCAGTCCGTAACCCCAAGTTAGGTTCTTGTAGCGAACCGCTTCGATGTTGTTCGTGCTCTTGGCTCTTGCCAGAATCTCGATTCCTGTGGCGACGTGTTTGATTTGCTGGTGGTGGTAGCACGATGCCAGCAGCGTTGCTGAACTCAAGCCAAGTTCTTGCTCGTGACCCTCGAGTGATACCTGCTCGAGATGCACGAGTTCTGGTGCATCTTTTCGGTGGGGGTGGTCCATGTGCTGCAGCAGAGTGCCACCGAGGTGAACGTTGGTGATTTGGGTGCCGCGGCAGATCGTCAACAGCGGGATGTCGTTTTCGAAAACGTGCTTGAGAATCTGCAGATCCACGAGGTCTTGCAACGGGTCAACGCCATAAACGTGCTCTGAATTGATGTCTTCCCCATAGAGTTTGGGGTCAACGTCGGAACCGCCCGGCATCAGCACGCCGCTGATTCCCTCGAGCCTCTGGCTCCAGTCGCTATCGACTACCGGAAGCAAGGTGATGGGTTCACCGCCCGCAGCCCAGACCAATTCGAGCAGGTTTCGCGCGTTGATAACTGCCCCGTAGCGGTTGGCTGTGGTGTGCTCAGCAAAACGTCCAACGATTGCGATGCGTGGTCTGGTGATGCTCATCTGCG
>CAZXFZ010000082.1:0-4983 GCA_964640285.1 uncultured Rhodoluna sp. | reverse complement strand
GACCCTTCTACGGCCCCTGAAGGCTACGAGAACATATTCGTGCTGGTGCCGTGTGCGGCCGACCCACGCCTCGGCAAGGGTGGCATCAACGGTCAGGGCGACCCTGCGTTCGAGGCGGCCGCGGATCGCGTGATTCAGCAGATTGCCGACTGGTGCGAGATTCCAGACCTTGCCGAGCGTATTGTTGTGCGTCGCACTATGGGTCCTGGCAACTTCGTCGAAGAGCTGAACGCTTGGTCGGGCACTGCTCTTGGAATGGCCCACACGCTGCGACAGAGTGCGTTCTTCAGGCCAATGAACCGCAGCAAGAAGGTCAAGAACCTGTACTACGCGGGTCACCACACCATTCCTGGCATTGGCATGCCAATGTGTTTGATCGGTGCCGAACTGGTTTACAAGAACCTCATCGACGATCGATCGACTGGTCCTACCATGTCCGAGATCAAGCCACTTCCAGACAGCGCCTGGAAAGGCCTAGCTTGAACCTGGTCTATCTGGGTCTGCTCACCTTTTCGCTGGTGGGCATGGCCCTGTTCGACTACAAGTGGAAGTTGGCGTTTTGGGCAGCACCGGCACGTGCGGCTCTCACCATGGTCTTTGGCATCCTTGTGTTTTTGATTTGGGATATTGCTGGAATCGTGGCCGGCATATTTTTTGTAGGTAACCCTGATTTACTCTCGGGGGTTTACCTCGGTCCTGAGCTGCCGCTCGAAGAAATCTTCTTTCTCGCGCTGCTGTGCTATTCGGCTTTGCAGTCATTCATAGCGGCACAGCGCGCCTTGCTCCTGATCGAGAAGCGGCGCACCAAATGAGTTATTTGCTGCTCAATCTGGGCTTCGTCTTGGCAATCTGCCTGACCGCGGCCCTAACGGTTGGCTTCAAGGCAAAGACTTTCTGGCTCACGGTTGCTATGGCTCAACTGCCGATGCTGCTTGCCACCGCGGTGTTCAATCACCTGATTGTCTCGAGCGGAATTGTGGACTACAACGATGCCTTCCTGCTCGGCCTTCGGGTCGGAGCGGCACCAATCGAAGACTTCGCCTATGCGTTGACCGCCACGGTGTTGCTGCCTGCCCTCTGGGTGCTGTTTGGCAGACTTGGTAGCAAGTCGAAGAAAGTAGATGCCCGATGAGCAAGCAGCGTGGCTTTGCCAGCCAACTGGTTGGGCAACTGTTCTGGTCGTCGCGCCCGGTCTCGTGGATCAACACCGCATACCCGTTTGCGATGGCCTATTTCTTTGTAACTCGCGAGTTTGACCTAACTTTGGTGCTTGGCACGCTGTTCTTTCTGATTCCATACAACCTGCTGATGTATGGAGTGAACGACGTTTTCGACTACGAGAGCGACTTGAAGAACCCGCGCAAGGGCGGAATCGAAGGCGCGCTGCTTGACCCCAAGTGGCACTCGCCGACGCTGTGGGCATCCGCTCTCACGGTTGCACCTTTCTTGATTTTCTTTGCGCTGACCGAAGACCTGGGAACCAACCTCTGGCTGGCGCTTTTTGTGTTCACCGTGATTGCCTATTCGGCAAAACACCTGCGGTTCAAAGAGAAGCCAGTCTTGGACTCGCTAACTTCAGCG
Source organism: uncultured Rhodoluna sp. (assembly GCA_964640285.1). Lineage (GTDB taxonomy): Bacteria > Actinomycetota > Actinomycetes > Actinomycetales > Microbacteriaceae > Rhodoluna. Next base: position 3,402 of record CAZXFZ010000082.1, on the reverse strand, counting down.
AGTCACTTTGTTGGACCGATGATTGTGGGGGCATCTGCCGCCGGCCTAGACCTCAGTAATTCGACATTTCTCTTGTTCGTTGCGGCATTCACACTTTGGGGCGTGGCCTCGCACGCTTTCGGCGCGGTGCAAGATGTCAAGGCCGACCGAGAGGGCAAGATCGCATCCATTGCAACCGTGTTTGGTGCTGCTGCAACTGCTCGATTCGCGTTTGCTTGCTACTTTGCCGCCGGCGTGCTCATGCTGCTTAGCGGCTGGCCATCAGCAATATCCGGAATCGCCGCAGTGCCTTATCTGGTAATCGTTGCGCCGTTTTTGAACCTCAAGGATGAAGACTGCGAATCGGCGAACCGCGGTTGGCGCAGGTTTATTTGGCTCAACTTCTTTGCGGGTTTCGTGGTTTCGATTTTGCTAATCCTGGCGCTGCTGCCAACGAATTAGGTTTGCTCGGCTGAAGCTTCTGCCACAAAGCCCACAACTTGATTCGCTCTTTGGTTTGCGATATCTAAAGTGCTCGTGGCCAGCTGGGCAGAGACCTACCCAAGTTGCCTGAGCTTTGGCGATTTCGGTGCCGGTAAACCGTTCGGCTCGATAGCCGATTGATTTCGCTGTTGCCAGCCAGGTCTTGGAATGGCCCTCTCGCTTGCCACTTAGAGCGTGGGCGATTTCGTGCAGCAGCACCTGGTGAGTCTCGTCGAGTGAGTGGATTGAAACCAGATATTTCGAAACCGAGATTCTCTTGTCGGTGTAAGAACACAACCCCGCTCGACGTTTGGCATTGTCGAATTCAAACGACCAACCGGGTTGGCCCTGCTTGACCAGCAGACCGTCGATCAGCCGCTCGGCTTGCGTTCGAACGAAGTCGAAACGGTCAATTGACATGCGTTGATAGCGAATCTTGCCGTCGTTGTATTGCCGACCAGCGACGAAACCAACCTTTTGATAGCTGCGCTGCGCCCTAAGGTTATCCACCATCACCGAGAGGGTTACCTTGCTGAGGCGAAGCCCATCTAGGGCGTGTTCCATTGCAAAGAGCATGGCCTCAGTTCCTAGGCCATTGCCGTGAAACTCGGTTCGCAGAGCGATTCGAACATTCATAGCGTGACGCTTTTCGTCATATTCATTCAGCACTATTTCGCCGGCAAAATCCCCCGAGTCGTTGTCAAAAATTGCCCAGTCGATTCGGTCGGTTTGACTTGCTCGAGTGTTCAACCAATCAAGGATGCGCTCGCGCGTAAACTTTGGTGCTGGCCCGGTCCACCGCCCGACTTCGGGGTCGTCGAGCATCTCAAGGTACTCTTCGAGCACGTTCGGGCCAAGTTGGCTGAGGGTAACTCGCTCACCGCGCAAGGTCGGTGCAGGGTTGGGGAGCGAAAAATCCATCGTGTCTGAGAATACCCGCGGGCACTAAAATTTCAGAATGACCAAGCACAGCCGCCCGTGGGGATACCACAGTCCCGATCAGTCACCTGAGGTTGACTGGCAACTGCACCCCGACACGCTTGCTGTGCGCGGTGGACTGGCCCGAACTGGATTCGGTGAAACCGGTGAAGCGCTATTCATGAACAGCGGTTTCACCTACGATTCGGCCGAACAAGCGGCAGCCTCATTCCGAGACGAAGAAGAGCACTTTCTATACAGCCGTTTTGCGAACCCAACGGTAGCCATGTTCGAGCAGCGTCTTGCTGCGCTCGAAGGTGCCGAAAGCTGCATGGCAACCGCAACCGGAATGGCCGCGATGTTCGCATCCGTGGCATCGGTTGTAAAACAGGGCGATCGAGTTGTAGCCGCCCTAAACATGTTCAGCTCTTGCTATGTGGTTCTTTGCGAAATCTTGCCGTCGTGGGGCATCGAGACGGTGCTTGTGGATTCTAACGACGAGGCCGCGTGGGCCGAAGCCCTGAGCCAGCCAACCAAGCTGGTTTTTCTTGAGAGCCCAAGCAATCCACTGCTCGGACTAATCGACATTCGAATGGTCAGCGATCTTGCCCACAAAGCTGGCGCGATCGTGATCGTCGATAACGTGATGGCATCGCCCGTTCTGCAGAAGCCACTCGAGCTGGGTGCTGACGTGGTGATGTATTCGGCAACCAAACACATCGACGGTCAGGGTCGAGTTCTCGGTGGCGCTGTTTGCGGAACCACCGAATACATTCGCGGCACGCTGATGCCGTTCATACGTCACACGGGCCCATCGATGTCATCCTTCAACGCTTGGGTGCTGTTGAAGTCACTCGAGACGCTAACGATGCGAGTTGAGCGGATGTCGTCGAATGCGCAGAAGGTTGCCGAAGCCTTAGAGGCCCACGCACTCGTCGAGCGTGTCTACTACCCAGGTCTCAAGAGCCACCCAGACTATGAGCTCGGTCGCCGCCAAATGACCTCAGGTGGGTCAACCGTGGCCTTCAAGTTGCGTGGCAATCAGGAGCAGGTGTTCAAGTTCATGAACGCGCTTCAGGTGATCGACATCTCGAACAACATCGGTGACTCGAAGTCACTGTTGACGCATCCGACTACCACCACTCACCGCCGCCTGACCGAAGAGGTGCGTCAGAAGATGGGCATCACCGAAACCACGCTTCGCCTATCGGTTGGTCTTGAAAACGCGGATGATCTGATTCAGGATCTGACTCGCGCATTGGCCAAGCTCTAATCAGACTGGTCGACCTCGGTAGCGTTAGCTAGCCAAGATTCGAGATAGCAGCAATTGCGTCAATAGCATCGGAGATCTGCTGTTTGCTGGTCGCAAAGTTGAACCGAATGTAATCGCTGTATTTCGCTCCGCCCATATCTGGGCCAGGCACGACAGCCACCTTGGCCTCGCGAAGAATTCGAGTTGCCGGCTCTGCGCCAAGACCCAGTGCCGAAACGTTCCACAGGCTCAGGTATCCGTTCTGTGGGAGGTGGGCAATCACGCCAGGAAGTTTGGCATGAATCTCGGCCAGCATGTGGTGGCGATTTTCATCGAGAGTGCTCACGCAAGCTGCCAGCCACTCATCGCAATCGTTGTATGCGGCGACCATTGAGAACGCGCCGAGCAGGGAGCTTCGCCAGTGGGCAGCCTCCGGCATGCGCTTGACCATCGCCTCAATCTGAGGTGACTGCCAAACCAGAATCGCTGCCTTGAGTCCGGCAGTGTTGAAACTCTTGCTGCTCGACGTCATGCAAATGCCAGTCTCGCGCGCTGCATCGCTCACCGAAAGGTATGGCACAAACTTCTCGCCGGCGTATGTAAGCGGGGCGTGAATCTCATCGCTGATTACAACCACGCTGTAGCGCTTGGCCAACTCGGCGAGCGCCGCGAGCTCTTCGCGAGAATGGATTCTTCCAACTGGGTTCTGTGGCTGGCACATCAGCTAGAACTTGGCGCCTGCCGCAGAGGCATCCTCGATGGCTTCGAGG
>CAZXFZ010000081.1:0-4996 GCA_964640285.1 uncultured Rhodoluna sp. | reverse complement strand
CAGCTCGATTGCCCCCTGTCATCCAGCCTCCCGGGAGAGACCTTCCGGTCCCGGCTTGCACGTGAGCTGACGGCCGATCGCGCGATCTATCTCTTCGCCGCGCTCTACATGGCCGGGGCCTTCCTCCTGGCGCGCGCCTTGCCGAACCCGCAGAAGCTCGCCTTCTTCCTCTACCTGCCGCTCTGGCTGCGCGGCGGCGTGGCCGTGTTCTTCGGCTTCATCCTGGTCAACTCGCTTCCGGCCCTCGTTCGCGACCGGCCCGATCGGCCGGCGCTGGTCGTCCTTTCCTACGCGACAGCCCGCCTCACGCCGCGCTTCGTTGCCGGCCTGTTTCTCATTCTGATGCAGGCGGTTCTGATCGGGGTCTTCACCTCGGTGAAGACCATGCTTCCGCAATTCGCGCCCTACGGCTGGGATACTCTCCTCGCCAATACCGACCGGTTTCTCTTCGGCCACGGGCCCTGGCGCTACGTGACCCCGATGGTCGCCCATCTCGGGCTCCTCGGGGCGGTCGAGTTCTTCTATGCCGTCGGCTGGATGCTGGCGCTCGCCCTCGTGCCGGCCATCGTCGCGCTGGCGCCTTCCTTCAACGCGATACGCGTCCGCTTCTTCCTCACCTACATTCTCGGCGCAGTGTTCGTTGCCGGTCAGGTCTGGGAATACGCGACTCTGATCTCACACGGAATCACGCTTGACTCCAACTCTTATGGCAGCGCCTTCTACATCACCACAGGCTTCCACGCCCTGCACGTTACCGGTGGTCTAATCGCCTTCTTGCTTGTAATCGGCAAGACCTTTGCTGCAAAGAAGTTTGGCCACTACGAGGCAACCAGCGCGATCGTGGTCTCGTACTACTGGCACTTCGTCGACGTGGTGTGGATCGGCCTCTTCCTAATCGTTTACGTATTGATGTAAGAAAGCTCAAGGAAAACTAAATGGCATTGAAAAAGCGCACCGGAGGCCGCAACAGGTTTGCAGCCGCGCTAGTTATCGCTGCTGGCCTGTTCCTATCAGGCGGTGGCTACGCAGTGGCAACAACGGTTGCTGCACCTTCGCAGTCGGCAACCTACTCTGCAGCCCAAATCGAAGAGGGTCGCAAGCTGTTCTTGGCGAACTGCGCTAGCTGCCACGGAAAGGCTGGCGAGGGTCGCTCAGACGCTAAGGGCGAAATGGTCGGTCCATCGCTCATTGGCGTTGGTGCTGCTTCGGTCGACTTCCAGGTGGGAACCGGACGTATGCCAGGTCAGGCCTCTGGTCCGCAGCTCGAGAAGAAGCCATTGCAGTTCACCCAGGACCAGATTGACGCGATGGCCGCATACGTAGCATCGCTTGCTCCCGGCCCAGCTGTTCCAACTGCAGAAATGCTCGAGACCAACGGAAACATCACAAAGGGTGGAGAGCTGTTCCGCATCAACTGTGCAATGTGCCACAACGCTGTTGGCGCAGGTGGAGCGTTGACCGAGGGCAAGTTTGCCCCAGGCCTGAAGGGCGTGACCGAAAAGCACATCTACGAAGCAATGGTCACCGGTCCACAGAACATGCCTGTGTTCAACGATGCCAACCTAACCCCGCAAGACAAGAAAGACATCATCAGCTACCTGAAGTATGTCGAGACTCACCCGTCGGTGGGTGGCTACGAGCTGGCCAACCTCGGTCCGGTTGTTGAGGGTCTTTTCGCTTGGGTGTTCGCGTTTGGAACAATCATCGGAATCACGATCTGGCTCGGCGCCAAGTCGAACTAATTTTGAAAATTCAAGGAAACTAAGGAGTTTCAGTTGAGCAAAGAGGGCAAGGCAGTAGCTAAAGCTGAAGCCGAGCACGTATACGACAGTGGTCTGGCGGTTATTCCGGCGGATGCGATCAAAGACCCAGGACTTGAGCCGCACCGCGTCAGAATGACCGACAAGAGCCAGAAGCACGAGAAAGCTGCGGTTCGCCAGGTTGCAGCGCTATTCCTGCTTTCGGCATTCGGTTCAGCGTTTGCGATTTGGGCATACTTCGCTTTCCCAATTACCGAAGACCTCGGCACGGTTCGCAACAACACTCTGTTCCTCGGTCTGGGCATCACCCTCGGACTCATGGGCATCGGAATCGGCGCGGTTCACTGGGCCAAGACCCTTATGCCAGACGCCGAAGTTAGCGAAGAGCGTCACCTTGCACGCAGTTCAGAAGAAGACCGTGCACGCGCTATCGAGATCATCAAGATTGCAGACCAGGAGTCAGGATTCACTCGTCGCAAGCTAATCCGTCGAAGCCTCTACACCGCTCTTGCAGCTTTCCCACTGCCAGCAATCTTCTTCTTCGCTGATCTCGGCAAGGATGCGACCGACAAGCTTCGCCACACTATGTGGAAGAAGAACGTACGTCTGGTTCGCGACCCATTCGGCACACCGATCAAGGCATCTGATGTAACCGTGGGATCTGTTTTCCACGTAATTCCAGAAGGCTTGAACGAGGCACACCACAAGCTCGAAGAGAAGGCAAAGGCCGCGGTGTTGCTTGTTCGCCTTGACCCTAAAGACCTCAAGGAAGAGGACCGCAAGAAGGGTTGGTCGTATGACGGCATCGTCGCGTACTCAAAGATCTGCACCCACGTTGGATGTCCGGTAGCACTTTACGAGCAGCACACTCACCACCTGCTGTGCCCATGCCACCAGTCAACCTTTGACGTTACCGAGCACTGCAAGGTTGTTTTCGGACCTGCCGCTCGCCCACTGCCACAGTTGCCAATCACCGTTGACAAGGATGGCTACCTGGTCGCTCAGAGCGACTTCGAAGAACCTGTCGGCCCTAGCTTCTGGGAGCGCTAAAAGATGAGCACCAAAACCAAACCAGGCTTCCTCGCCGGTCGAGCCAACTACCTCGATGAACGAGTCGGCGCTGCCGGCATCCTCAAGGAATTTGGCCGCAAGGTATTCCCTGACCACTGGTCATTCATGCTCGGTGAAGTAGCTCTCTACAGCTTCGTGGTAATCCTGATTTCGGGAACCTTCCTCACCTTCTTCTTCCAGCCGGCTCAAACCTTTGTTATCTACGACGGCGCCTACGGCCCGCTCAAGGGTGCAGAGATGACTGTTGCATACGCGTCGACGCTTGACATCTCATTCGAGATTCGCGGTGGTTTGCTGATGCGCCAGGTTCACCACTGGGCCGCACTGTTGTTTGTTGCTGCCACCGGTCTGCACATGCTGCGCGTGTTCTTCACCGGTGCTTTCCGCAAGCCACGTGAAATGAACTGGGTTGTCGGTGTGCTGCTGTTTGCACTCGGCATGGCCGGTGGATTCACCGGTTACTCACTGCCTGATGACCTGCTCTCGGGCAACGGTCTGCGAATCATTGACGGAATGATCAAGGGCGTACCAATCGCTGGTTCATACATTTCGTCGCTGCTGTTTGGTGGCGAGTTCCCAGGCGAGGTCATTGTGGCTCGTCTCTACGGACTCCACATCCTGCTTATTCCGGCACTGATTCTGGTGTTTATCGTGATCCACCTGTTCATGGTGGTCATCCACAAGCACACGCACTACTCGGGCCCTGGCCGCAAAGACACCAACGTGGTCGGCTACCCGCTAATGCCTGTTTACGTTGCCAAGGCTGGTGGTTTCTTCTTCATCGTGTTCGGTGTCCTGATGCTAGTAGCCGCGACGATCACGATTAACCCGATCTGGAACTACGGTGCCTACGACCCATCCCCTGTCTCGGCTGGTACTCAGCCAGACTGGTACATCGGTTGGGCTGACGGCGCCCTGCGCCTTGCCCCAAGCCACTGGGAGACCTACTGGTTCGGATACACCTGGTCTTGGAACATCTTGATTCCGATCATCGTGCTACTGGTGTTCCTGGTTTTGGTCGGCGCTTACCCATTCATCGAGAAGTGGGTCACCGGTGACGAACGTGAGCACCACGTTCTTGACCGCCCGCGCAACGCACCGACCCGCACCGCGATTGGTGCAGCAGGTGTCATCTTCTATGCAGTTCTCTGGGCTGGAGCCGCGACAGACTTGATCGCAACCAACTTCAAGCTGTCGCTGAACCAGGTTTTGACTACGATGCAGATTCTTCTGATTGTCGGACCGTTTATCGCCTTCTATGTAACCAAGCGCATCTGTCTCTCACTGCAGCGCAAGGATCAGGCGATCGTGCTGCACGGTCGAGAGACCGGTCGTGTTGTTCGTCTGCCTCATGGCGAGTACGTCGAAGTTCACGAGCCACTAGACAAGTACGAAATGTACAAGCTGGTTGACTTCGTTGACTACCGCCCGACCGTTGCTCGCCCGAATGCTGAGGGCAAGATCACGGTTGCCGCTCGAGTTCGCGCCCGTCTATCGAAGTTCTACTTCGAGGACCGCATCTCGCCGGTTACCGCGACGGAGCTAGCCGCGGCCCACAGCCACGATGAGCACGCGGCCATTGAAGCGCCTAAGCCTGCCAAGGCAGCAAAGGCTTCTGGCACCAAGAGCGCAGAGAAGCCAGCAGCCAAGAAGGCTCCGGCTAAGAAGGCAGCTCCGAAGAAGAAGTAGGCACTACACAAGCTGACAAGGCCCTCACCATTTCGGTGGGGGCCTTCAGTTTTACCCCTGTGACCGTGCGTCACCACGATATGACCGTTTCCCACGACATGACCGTTGCCCCGTGCTCTCCCATGACACACCGGAATGAACTAGCTATTTGCAGTGACTATGCTGGCAGAATGCGAGAGTTCGAGCCCAACCAACAGCACTCAGGGCTGTACGCCAACAACCTCAGCCGAGAACAGAATCAGGCTTTCACAGAGGCTTTCAGAGATATAACGGAGGGCTTTCGAGCCGCCATGCTAGCCGGCACACTCGTCAGTGACGATTCAGTGCAGGATCTGGTGAAACGGCACTACGACTTCTGCGCTCAGTTCTGGACTCCGAGCCGCGACGCATACAAATCCCTCGCAACAAGCTACCTCCTGCCAACCCCATACAGGGAAAGCTATGAATCCTTGGAATCAGGTTTGGCAAAGTATCAC
>CAZXFZ010000080.1:0-5084 GCA_964640285.1 uncultured Rhodoluna sp. | reverse complement strand
ACTTTTGCGAAAAAGTTTCTGTCGTGATCGGGGCCTTCGTGGGTCACTTCGTAGGTGACGGTTTGACCCTTTGCTTGGGCAAGTTCTTGAAGCGTGGTTTTTGGGTCTGCGCTCGCACGAAGAGCATCCGGATTATCGAGAAGTGGAAAAACAAAACGTCGAATGATCTCGACCGCGGCTTCGAGACCGCGCGAGACGTAGGCAGCGCCAAGTATCGCCTCAAAAGCGTCAGCCAGAAGATTTGGCTTGGACCGCCCACCAGTCTGTTCTTCTCCCTTTCCCAGGCGAAGAAACTCACCTAGCCCCAGCTCGGTGGCAGCAACTGAAAGTGCCTTCGCACTAACTACCGAGTTCTTGACCTTGGTTAGTTCACCCTCGGGCAGCTCTGTGAGGAGTTCAAAAATGTGGGCAGTAACGACAAAACCCAACACCGCATCGCCGAGAAATTCCAGGCGTTCGTTGTTGGGTTGATTGCCATGCTCATAAGCGTATGAGCGGTGGGTTAGAGCGAGTTCGAGCAACTGAGGCTCGATCTCGACGCCTAGGCGGTTGCATAGAACGTCGAGGTTCATCGCTCTAGAAAGATTTAGACGTCAGCGACCTTGCGGCCCTTGTACTCGAGGAACAGCGCGTTGCCGGCTGAGTCTTCGACGACCTTGGCGCGGTGAGGCAGGCTGTAAACGGTCTTGCCGTTCTCGATGGTCTTGACCAGTGCTACTGGGTCAGCCTTCCACTGTGAGCGGCGGGCGCGAGAGTTTGCACGCGAAAGGCGGCGCTTTGGTACTGGCATGATTACTCTTCCTTGAAGTTCTGAAGCGCACTCCACCGTGAATCAATCGCAGCTTCGTGCACGTGTTCTGGGTTCTCGGCCCACTTCACTCCGCACTCAACGCACAGACCAAGGCAGTCTGGGTTGCAGATTGGTTGAAACGGGAGGCTGAGAACAACCGCGTCTCGGATTACCTGTTCAAGATCGATTTGCTCGTCAAGAACGACAAAGTCATCCGGTTCGGTTAAAGAATAGGCGAAAAGTTCCTGAAAATCTACCTCTACCGGCAGAGTCATTTCATCTAGACACCGCGAACACTCGGTTTTTGCTGTTCCAAAAACTGTGGCGGTGACCAAAATACCCTCGTGCACCGATTCCAGACGGGATTCGAGCTCGAGCTCATCACCAGCCGGAATAGTCACGACGGAGTTGGTGAACTCTTCGGGCACATCGAGCATTACGTCGAGTCGGCGCATCGCGCCGGGCTTGTGCATTAGCTCATGCACCGAAATCAGGTATGGCGACTTCGATAAGCCGCTGTTCATTCCTCGACTCACACCTGCCGCCTAAACATTCTTCGCCGAGGCACGCAAGGCTCGCACAACTGCACTTGGGACATACTTCTCGACAGAACCACCCAGATCAGCAACCTGCTTGACCAGCGAGCTAGACACAAAACCCTGCTGCGGATCAGCGGGAATAAGAACAGTTTCGACACCCGCAAGATCGCGATTCACCCGGGCCATAGGCACCTCGTAGTCGATGTCGACTCAGTTGCGAACGCCCTTAACCAAAACCGTTGCACCAACGCGGTGACAATAATCTGCGAGTAGTCCTCCGTCTAGGGTGTCGATCACCACTTTGCTTTGCGAGCTCGGTGGAAAACTAACTCCAAACCGCGCCGCTTCAGGCAGACTTGCGCGAATCAGCTGAACGCGCTCCTCGCTTGAGAATCGCGGTGTTTTACCCGGGTTGTGCACCACAAGAAAGTGAAGCTCGTCAAAAAGCCTTGCCGCACGAGCTGCGATGTCGAGGTGACCAAAAGTCAACGGGTCGAACGAACCGGGATAAACGGCAATCCTTGTCATGTCTCTAGGTTATCCCTTCTAAGACTTTGCAAGATTTTCCTGCGCCTCGGAATCGATTTCATCCAACAGCTGTGCGAGCTTTGGATGCTGAGTCAAATCGGGGTCCGCCACCAGCACGCGCTCGGCTTCAAGCCTTGCCTCCTGAATCAACGTCGCATCCTGAATCACGCGCAAAAGTCTCAGACTGCTTCGACCACCGGATTGGCTCTTACCGAGCACGTCTCCTTCTCGGCGCAGTTCAAGATCCACCTCGCTCAGTTTGAAGCCATCCGTGGTAGAGGCAACCGCGCTAACTCGCTCCAGCGCCAAACTGCCGGGCTCGGCCGCAGTTAGCAACAGGCAAAGGCCAGGATTGCCGCCTCGACCCACTCGACCTCGAAGTTGGTGAAGTTGGCTAATGCCAAAACGATCGGCATCGACGATGACCATGACGGTTGCATTTGGCACATCGACACCAACCTCGATCACCGTGGTCGATACCAAAACATCGATTTCACGTGCCGAGAAGGCTCTCATCACGTCGGTCTTCTCTTCGGCAGACATGCGACCGTGCAGCAAACCGATTCGAACCTTGGCCAGGGCCGGTAATTCTCGAAGGGATGCCGCCATTCCGACAGCCGAAGCCAGCGGTTGCCTTGTTTTCTTGGCGAACTCGACCGCCGAAGCTTCGGTGCCGTCGAGAAACTCGAAATCCTCGTCGGCAGCTCCGCCAGATTCAACCAATTCCTCGCCTGGGTCATCCTCGTCTATTCGCGGGCAGACAACAAAGGCCTGGTGTCCCTTTTCGACTTCCTCAGCGATACGCTGCCAAGTTCGAGCCACCAGCTGCGGTTTACTCAGTTGCACCACATGACTGGTTATTGGCTGTCGACCAGATGGCAGCTCATTTAGTGTCGACACCTCTAGATCGCCGAATACCGTGACCGCAAGTGTTCTCGGAATCGGGGTTGCCGTCATGGTCAACACGTGCGGCGGAAGCTTTCCCTTCTGACGCAGGGCCTCACGCTGTTCAACGCCGAATCGATGCTGCTCGTCAATGACCACGAGCCCTAGATCGAAAAACTCAACTTTGTCAGCGATAAGCGCATGTGTGCCGATGACGATTCGAGACTTTCCGCTCACCACTTGAAGCATGGCTCGTTTGCGATCTGCCTGCGAAAGCTGGCCGGTCAAGAGCGTCAACCCGACCTCGCGCGAAAGCTCCTCGCCCAGAGAACGCTGAATTGAGGCAAAGTGCTGCGCGGCGAGCACTTCGGTTGGGGCAAGTAGTGCAGATTGCCCTCCAGAGTCAGCAACCGTGAGCATCGCGCGAATTGCCACCAAGGTCTTGCCAGAACCAACCTCACCCTGAAGCAGTCGATGCATCGGATGCGGCTTGGCCAGATCTTGTTCGATGGCGAGGCCAATTTCACTTTGGCCCTTGGTTAGCGAAAACGGAAGGAGCGAATCGAAGCGGTCTGCGAGGCCGCCGGGCTGCTTGACTCGAGCGGTGCTAGCAACTTGCTCAGCCTCAGCTTTGCGGCGCAACAGGGTTGCCTGTAGCGCGAAGGCCTCCTGATAGCGCAGTGTGTCGCGGGCAGCCTGCCAGTCTTGCTGACGCGATGGTTGATGAATCATCCGAATTGCCTGATCCGCCGGCAGTAACCCCTGGGCTGCAATCAACTCTGCGGGCAGGGCATCCTCGATTTCGGGCAAAGTGTCTAGCACGACTCCCATCGCACGCTGGATCATCCAGGTGGTTACCTTGCTGGATGCTGGGTAAATCGGGATTGGCAGCTCCGCCCAGGCCTTGGCATCCTGCTCGGAGATCTCTTCTGGAAAAAGCTCATACTCTGGATGCGCAAGCTGCAGATTGCCCTGATAGCTCGAAAACTTGCCCGCAAACAAGCCCCGAACGCCAGGTCGAAGGTCTTTCTGACGCCATGCTTGATTGAAGAACGTGAGCGAGACGAAGCCGTTTCCGTCGGTGATGCGCACCTCGAGAATGCTGCCTGAACGGCCACGCATCCTTCGTTCCTTGGCATCAACCACGTCGGCGACCACAGTCACCGTTTCGCCGAGCGGAATCTCGTTCAGTGGGGTCAACTCACCGCGCCGACTGTAGCGACGCGGAAAATGCAGCAGCAAATCTGCCACGGTATGCACACCGAGATGTTTCGCGAATGACTTGGCCGTTCGATCGCCTAGAACGCGATCCAGCTTGGTCTTCGGAAGCAGCATGCCTATATCTTGCCTGTTGTGCCCGATTTTCAGCGGCTAGGCTTGTGCGGGTCATGACAAGAATCATTGCTGGAATCGCGGGCTCAAGGGTGCTGGCCGCCCCGGCCAAGACCACCCGCCCAACCAGCGATAGAACCCGTGAGAGCATCTTCAATCGGCTTGCCGCGCGCTTTGAACTTGAAGACGCTTGCGTTCTCGATCTTTATGCCGGCACCGGCGCTCTGGGCCTCGAGGCGGCCAGTCGAGGTGCGGCAAAGGTGACGCTAGTCGAAAAGGACTCAAAAGCAGCCCAGGTTTGTCAGAAAAATGCCCGAATGATTCAGGATGCGCTGCTCGCAGCTGGCAAGTCGGCCGAGATCCTGACAGTTGCTAAATCGGTTGATTCGGTTCTGACGGGTTTTCGACTGACTCCGCCAACACGAGCCTTCGATTTGGTTTTTATCGACCCACCGTATGAGGTTTCCAGCGCGGAGGTTGCCGAAAACCTAACCATGCTGGTGCCGGCGCTTAGTGCGGACGCATGGGTTGTGGTCGAACGTTCAAGCCGAAGCTCTGAATTCGCGGTGCCTTCGGGTTTGGCGCTTGTCGAGGCAAAGAACTACGGCGACACCAAGGTGTTCTGGCTCGAACGCGATTAGTTGAAGAAGCGTGGCAGGTCGCGCTGTGGCTCGCCAGTGTAAATCTGCTGAGGGCGGCCAATCTTGGTTGCTGGATCAGCGTTCATCTCGCGCCAGTGCGCAATCCAACCAGGCAGACGGCCCATCGCAAATAGTGCGGTGAACATTCGAGGTGGGAACCCCATCGCCTTGTAGATCACGCCAGTATAGAAATCAACGTTCGGGTAAAGCTTGCGCTCGATGAAGTAGCTGTCAGCCAAAGCCGCTGACTCGAGTTCTTTTGCAATGTCGAGCAGCGGGTCGTTTACACCGAGTTCGGCGAGCACTCGATCAGCAGTCGCTTTCACAATCTTGGCGCGAGGGTCAAATGACTTGTAGACGCGGTGCCCG
>CAZXFZ010000079.1:0-5088 GCA_964640285.1 uncultured Rhodoluna sp. | reverse complement strand
CTCGAAGCGAGGAGTGACCATTTGGCGCGTGGGCGAGGTTGCGCTTCACATACCTACTGGCAGCATTGTTGGCCTAGATCGTGCCACAGCGGTGATTGATCGCGCTGTAGAGGCTGCTGGACTCATTCGAATTACCTGGCGTATCTCGAACCAGAACCTTGATACTTACGTCAGATTTTCCCGCAATTCCGACCAGCAACGATTCATCGACGAGACCGCTTCGAACACCATCGACGCGAAGAATCAAGGAGACCAAGAATGAACAAAGCAAAACTAGTCCTTGAGGACGGACGCGTTTTTGAAGGAAAGAGTTATGGCAAGACAGGATTTACGCTCGGCGAACTTGTCTTCGCCACTGGAATGACGGGATACCAGGAGACTCTGACGGACCCGTCATACGCGGGGCAGATCGTGGTTCAAACCGCTCCACACATCGGAAACACTGGCGTTAACGCAAGAGACGAAGAATCAAATCGGATTTGGGTCGCCGGTTATGTCGTTCGCGATCCAAGCCGAGTTGTCTCCAACTTTCGCAGCGAAGCCTCGCTCGATGATGAACTACAGAAGTACGAGATTGTCGGAATCTCGGGCATTGATACCCGCGCGCTTACTAGACATCTAAGAACAGCTGGTGCGATGCGTGCCGGAATCTTCTCTGGCGAACAGGCCAACCTTCCTCTGGAACAATTGCTCGCACAGGTTCAATCTTCACAAAAGATGCAGGGTCTCTCACTGAGCGATGTTGTTACAACCCCTGAACCGTACACCGCCCATGCTTCATCGACGAAAATTGGCAAAGTCGCGATTGTTGATTTGGGAATTAAGCGATCGACTATCGAGAACATGATCGGGCGAGGGCTAGAAGTTCAGGTTTTTCCAGCGAAGACGGATGCACAGACACTCCTCGCCTCGAATCCCGACGCGGTGTTTTACTCAAACGGACCTGGAGACCCAGAAGCCGCAGTAGGTCAAGTGGAAACGCTAAGGCAGATTCTCAAAGCCGGTGTTCCATTTTTCGGAATTTGCTTTGGCAACCAACTGTTAGGACGAGCCCTCGGATTTGAAACCTACAAGCTACCATTCGGTCATCGAGGCATAAATCAACCAGTCTTGGATCGAACAACTGGAAAAGTTGAGGTCACGGCGCACAACCATGGCTTCGCCGTTCGCCTTGACCCAGCCAACGTAGTCGAATCACCGGCTGGCTTCGGCAGGGTTCGTGTCAGCCACGTTTCTCTAAACGACGACTGCGTCGAAGGTATCGAGTGTGTTGACATTCCAGCCTTTTCGGTTCAATACCACCCCGAGGCGGCTGCCGGACCGCACGACAGCAACTACCTTTTCGACAGACTCGTCGATCTGATTCAGAACAGCAAGAAGGCCTAATCATGCCAAAGAGAAGCGACATAAATTCAGTACTGGTTATTGGCTCAGGTCCAATTGTTATCGGTCAAGCCTGCGAGTTTGACTACTCGGGAACGCAAGCCTGTCGCGTGCTGAAATCCGAAGGGGTAAGGGTTATTCTGGTCAACTCGAACCCGGCAACCATCATGACGGATCCGGATTTTGCTGATGCCACCTATGTTGAACCGATCACTCCAGAGATTATCGAGAGCATCATCATCAAAGAGAGGCCTGATGCTATCCTGCCGACGCTCGGCGGGCAGACTGCGCTGAACGCCGCTATGTCGCTGCACGAACTCGGCATCCTCGATAAGCATGGCGTGGAGCTAATCGGTGCGAACGTGGAGGCCATCAAGAAGGGCGAAGATCGCCAGCTGTTCAAGCAGCTTGTTCTGGATTCAGGAGCAGACGTCGCTCGCTCTCACATCGCTCACTCGATTGAGGAATGTCTCGAAGGCGCTGCCATTCTTGGCTACCCACTGGTGGTGCGACCATCGTTCACGATGGGTGGTCTAGGTTCCGGATTCGCATACAACGAGGCCGATCTGCGACGAATCGCTGGCGCTGGTCTTCAGGCTTCACCTACGACTGAGGTACTACTTGAAGAGTCGATACTCGGCTGGAAAGAGTATGAGCTCGAGCTGATGCGTGACAAGAACGACAACTGTGTTGTTGTCTGCTCGATCGAGAATGTTGATCCGGTTGGAGTTCACACGGGTGACTCAATCACGGTTGCCCCCGCGCTAACGCTCACCGACCGCGAGTATCAGAACTTGCGCGATATCGGCATCCAAATCATTCGCGATGTTGGTGTTGACACTGGCGGTTGCAACATTCAGTTTGCCGTTGACCCAAAGAACGGTCGAGTTATTGTCATCGAAATGAATCCTCGAGTGAGCCGTTCGTCGGCCCTCGCCTCGAAGGCAACTGGCTTTCCGATTGCGAAGATCGCTGCGAAGCTGGCAATTGGCTACACCTTGGACGAGATTCCGAACGACATCACTCGCGTAACTCCTGCTTCATTCGAACCAACACTGGACTACATCGTTGTGAAGGTTCCGAGATTTGCCTTCGAGAAGTTCCCGGCCGCCGATCCAACGCTCACCACTACCATGAAATCCGTCGGTGAGGCTATGGCTATCGGCCGAAACTACGCTCAAGCGTTGCAAAAGGCTCTGCGGAGCCTTGAGAAGCGAGGCTCGTCGTTCCACTGGGGTGCTATACCTGGTTCAAAAGAGGAATTACTCGAAAGCATCAAGACACCGACCGATGGTCGAATCGTGGCCGTACAGCAGGCTTTGCGCGCTGGTGCGACACTCGAAGAGATCTTCGAATCGACCAAGATTGACCCCTGGTTTATCGACCAGATTGTCTTGATTAATGAGGTCGCCGAGCAGGTGAGAACGGCAGATAGCCTCTCTGCTGACCTGCTAAAACACGCGAAGGACCATGGCTTTAGCGATGCCCAAATAGCGCAAATCCGCCAAGTTTCAGAGGCTTCGATTAGGGCAATACGCCATGAAATTGGATTGCGTCCCGTCTACAAAACCGTAGATACCTGCGCCGGAGAGTTTCCAGCGGAAACCCCTTACCACTACAGCACCTACGAATTGGAAACCGAAGTTGCACCAAGTCAACGCCGCAAGGTTGTAATTCTTGGATCCGGACCTAACCGAATTGGTCAAGGTGTCGAGTTCGATTACTCATGCGTTCACGCATCCTTCGCGCTAAGTGACGCGGGGTTCGAGACGATCATGATCAACTGCAACCCCGAAACTGTTTCGACTGACTATGACACCAGCGACAGGCTGTACTTCGAGCCGCTGAAACTTGAAGACGTGCTCGAGGTAATCCATGCCGAATCGCAGTCTGGCGAGCTTGTGGGTGTTGTCGTTCAACTCGGCGGGCAGACTGCACTTGGACTTGCTAGAGGTCTTCAGGATGCCGGCATCCCGATTCTCGGAACATCCCCGGACGCTATCGATTTGGCTGAGGAACGCGGATTGTTCAGCCGAATCCTGGACCAAGCAGGCTTGATGTCGCCTGCCAACGGCACGGCCACGAACCTTGGCGAGGCCGAGGCTGTTGCAAATCGAATCGGTTTCCCGGTTCTGGTCAGACCTTCATACGTTCTTGGTGGTCGCGGCATGGAAATCGTTTACGATAACGCGTCGCTTCACGATTACTTCGAGCGCATTTCGGATCAGGGCATCGTTGGACCAACGCATCCACTGCTGGTTGATCGCTTCCTTGATGATGCAATCGAGATTGACATAGACGCCCTTTTCGATGGTGAAGAGCTGTATGTGGGCGGTGTCATGGAGCACATCGAGGAGGCTGGAATCCACTCTGGCGACTCGTCGTGCACCCTGCCACCCGTCACCATGAGCCAAAACCAAATCAATCGCGTGCGCGAGGCCACGTTGGCGATTGCGAGAGGAATCGGGGTGCGCGGGTTGCTGAATGTTCAATTTGCCCTTGCCAGCGATGTTCTATACGTCCTTGAGGCAAATCCAAGGGCTTCTCGGACTGTCCCATTCGTCTCAAAAGCGCTCGGAATCACACTGGCAAAGGCTGCGTCGCTGGTCATGGTCGGGCGCTCGATAAAGCAACTCATTGCCGAAGGGCACTTGCCGGCAAAGGACGGCACACACGTGCCAGCCGGCTCAGCAATCGCGGTGAAAGAGGCCGTTCTGCCGTTCAAGCGATTCGCCACCAAGGATGGTCGATTCGTCGACTCTTTGCTCGGTCCTGAGATGCGCTCTACAGGTGAAGTCATGGGCATAGATGTGGATTTCCCGAAGGCATTTGCCAAGAGCCAATCCGCGGCCGGAAGCGCCTTGCCCAAGTCTGGAACTGTATTCGTTTCGGTGGCCGATCGAGACAAGCCGCAGGTAGTTCTGCCGGTGAGGCGACTCCAGCAGCTTGGCTACAGAGTGCTTGCTACCGACGGAACCGCGGCAATCCTCAAGCGTCACGGCATCGAAGTGTCGACAGTTCGCAAGCATTCGGGTGACGCGAGCGCTGATGGGCCAACCATCGTCGAGTTGATTACCGCTGGCGAAGTTGACGTCGTGGTGAACACTCCAAGTGGTTCGAGCGCTCGAAAGGATGGCTACGAGATTCGGGCGGCCACGACTGCAGCAGATAAGGCTATCTTCACCACCATTGCTCAACTCAGCGCTGCTATCGGGTCGTTTGAGACAGTTATCTCTGAGCCGTTCAAAGTGAAGTCCTTGCAGGAACACTCGAGGGATCGGGCGGCCGCTCTTGCCAACTAGTTTTGGAGACGCGCTTTCCGCCCGCTTTGCAAAGTACGGACAGATCTGCATCGGGGTTGATCCGCATGCATCCATACTCCAGGAGTGGGGCCTTGACGACTCTGTTAGGGGTCTAGAGCGATTCAGCTTCGAGGTTCTAGATGCCTGCAGCGAGCGTGTTGGCCTGATTAAGCCCCAGATCGCGTTCTTTGAGCGCTTTGGCTCGGCTGGCTTCGCTGTTCTGGAACAACTTGCCGCACGAGCCAAGCAAACTGACCTTCTGGTGATTATGGATGCCAAGCGCGGCGACATCGGTTCAACAATGGCTGGATACGCCCAGGCGTGGCTGGCTGAGCAAGCGCCATACACGTGTGACGCGCTTACGGTTTCACCGTATCTGGGGTTTCAATCACTTGATGAAACA
>CAZXFZ010000078.1:0-5114 GCA_964640285.1 uncultured Rhodoluna sp. | reverse complement strand
CGGTCGCGATGGTCTGGTCAAGGCGACGAACAGGGCGGCCAGCTAGTCTAAGGCCATCAAACGCCTGAGGGCGGGTTACCTCGTGAACGAGGTGAAGGTCGATGTAGAGCAGGTCTGGCGCGCCATTTTCACCCTTGGCGACCAAGTGGTCGTTCCAGACTTTTTCAGCCAATGTAAGTGGCTTATTGCTCATGCAGACACCTCAACTTCGCGAAACTAAAGTTTACCAAGCGGGTCAAGGGCTAGGCTGGCAAAGTGAGTTCTACCAAGGTCGGCGAAGGCATTGAGTTTCTGCAGAAACGAACCATTCGCGTCCTTACAGCCGGCCAAGTTCTGAGTGGCTTTTCACTGGGTAGCACCCTGTCGATTGGCGCTCTTTTGGCTCAGGATTTGAGCGGCACCCCGGCTTGGAGCGGCGCGGCCGCAACCTTTAGCACCCTCGGAGCTGCTACCTGGGCTATTCCCCTGGCTCGCCTTGCGGCAGCGCGGGGGCGCCGTCGTGCACTCGCTGCTGGTGCCGGCATTTCGATTACCGGCGCAACTTTGGTGATTACTGCTGCTGCGATTCACTTTTTTCCGCTATTGCTAGTGGCCCTGTTTCTGATGGGTGCTGGTTCAGCAACCGGGCTTCAAGCAAGATTCGCTGCGGTTGACCTGCCTAACACCACCAGGCCGGGTCGAGACCTCGCTCTAGTCGTTTGGGCTACGACGGTCGGCGCGGTAGTTGGCCCCAACCTGTTCGGCCCTGGCGAGGCCGTCGGACAGTTTCTCGGAATGCCCGAGATGACCGGGCCATTCTTGTTCACGATCATCGCGCAGGCCTCGGCCACAGCTGTGTTCTGGTTTGGCCTTAGGCCAGACCCGCTCATTGTGGCGATGCAGTTGCAGACCGCTAAGAACCTGAGCAAGCCAAAGGCATCCATCGCTGGCGCGTTTGAAACCCTGAAGCGCTACCCAATAGCCGCCTTCGCGGTAACCGCAATCGCATTCAGTCACATGGTGATGGTTTCGGTAATGTCGATGACTCCAGTGCACTTGACCCATCACGGGGCAACGTTGACCATCGTCGGCTTCACCATCAGTCTTCACATTGCTGGCATGTATGCATTCAGCCCGATTTTCGGAATGCTCGCAGACCGGATCGGTCGCTTGCAGGTCGTTGTAGCTGGGCAACTCGTCTATGTTGTCGCGCTGGGCTTTGCCGGCTGGGGTTCAGAACACCTCTGGTCAGTTCAAATCGGTCTGTTCTTGCTTGGCCTTGGTTGGTCGGCGTCAACCGTAGCGGGTTCATCACTGCTTGCGGTGAGCTTGCCGGCCGAAGAGAAAACCAATGTGCAAGGCTTGAGTGACTCGATGATGAACCTCTCGGGTGCCTTCGGTGGGGCCGTAGCGGGCACGATCCTCAGCCTGGTAGCTTTCAGTGGCCTGAACGGCGCTGCCTTCATTCCAGTGTCGGTGACCCTGATTGCCGCTGCACTGTCTCACATTCGCTCAAAAAAGGCCGCTTAAAGCAAACTCGCCTCGAAGCCGAAGCATCCGAGACGAGAGTGGTGACCCCAGCGGGATTTGAACCCGCGCTACCGCCGTGAGAGGGCGGCGTCCTAGGCCGCTAAACGATGGGGCCGTTTAGAACAACCTGACAACCTTAACATGTTTAGCCGCGCGGTCGCAACCTGCTCGGCTTGGGTTCCAGACCGCAAAATCCGACTGCTCAGAGCAGCGGTCAAGCCAGAACTGGAAGGGCTCCAGACGCGACTCGGGCATCCAAAGAACCTTCGCCGACCGATTCACCGTCGGCGAATGCCGGAACTTTACCGCTGTCACTCGAGGGTTCGATGCGAATGTGCTCACCTCTGAGAAATTCAACTGCGGGATGCGTGACGTGACCGCCTGTGTAGACCTTTGGAAAAATCTTGATCAGCTCGAGTCGGCTGATGCTGTGCACCACAAACAGATCTAACTTGCCGTCTGTCATCGACGCTTCAGGCGCTATTCGCATGCCACCGCCGAAGGCCGGGCCGTTCGCGATTGCACAGAGCATCGCCGAAAAAGAGCTTTTTTGGCCATCAATTTCGACCACGTATTTCAACGGCTTGAACTTGGCCAATTCGAGCAGCATTGCCACCTCATAGCGACGCTGACCTTTAGGCCATTTCAACTGGTTGGCTCGTCGATTAACCAGCGCATCAAATCCGGCCGAGGCCGAGCCAATCACCCAGTGCATGCCGGTCGAGGTTTCGAGGCGAATCGCATCCACTCGTCGCTTGGAATCGAGGTGCTCGATGATGAACTTCACGCCGGCAACGGGATCCAAGATCGGAAAACCAAGTTCGCGGGCTGAGTCGTTGCCAGTGCCCACCGCGACTATTCCCAGAGGAATCTGGGCCTCGACGCATACGTTCACTCCGAGGTGGGCCATTCCATCGCCGCCAACGACCACTAGAGCCTGAATCTTTTGAGCGAGGGCTGCGTTCTTTGCCTTGGTGATTGCAGCGGCTGCCGTGTCGGCAGAACAATCGAGAATCTCGACGCCTGAGGCAGCAAACAGTTCGATCACCTGGTCACGAACGCGCGCGCCTCGGCCACGACCTGCCGTCGGATTCACGATCAACCCGACCGTGCGCTTGGCCGCGCTTTGGTTCGACATCACTACTTGGCCTTAGCCGGTCTGCGAAGCAATTGCGCGTTCGCCGCCACGATGATTGTCGAAAGCGACATCAGAACCGCACCAAGTGCAGGCGAAAGCACCAGACCCCAAGGCATGAACAGACCCGCCGCCATAGGAATCGCAATCAGGTTGTAGCCAGCACCCCAGATTAGGTTTTGCACCATTTTGGTGTAGCTTCGGCGACTCAGGTCCATCGCCTGAGGCACTGCGGTTGGGTCGTTTGAAATCAGCACGAGACCGGCAGATTCGATGGCCACATCGGTTCCGGCACCGATAGCGATTCCAACCTCTGCCTGAGCCAGCGCCGGTGCGTCGTTGATGCCGTCGCCAACCATGGCGACCCGAGAGCGATCCTGCTGCACCTGCTTCACCAGGTCGGCTTTTTGATGCGGCAGCACCTCGGCATAAACCTCACCGATGCCGAGCTTCTTCGAAACCGCTGAAGCCACCCCTTCAGCGTCGCCCGTGACGATTCCGACTCGCTTGCGCATCAGACGAAGAGCATAGACCGCTTGCTCAGAGGTCTCACGAATAACGTCACCGAGCTCGATGTAACCCAGCAGGCGACCTTCAAGAACGACATAGACGACGGTGTTGCCAGCGTGGTTAGCGGCATCCGCCTTGACTAGATCGCTGACGTGGATGTCGATGTTCCTGCTGGTCAACAGCACTGGACCGCCAACCAGGATGTTCTTGGCGTCGAGAACGCCGGTGACACCCTGACCCGGCACAGTTCTAAAGTCGGTGACATTTGGCACTTCGAGTCTGCGTCGTTGACTCTCGGCAAAGATTGCCTGGCCAATCGAGTGTTCAGAGTACTTCTCAACACCAGCGGCCAAGGCCACCAAGTCGTCGGTGCTCTTGAGGATTGACCCATAACTCAAATGAGCGGCAACGAATCCTCGCTCACCGGTGGTTAGCGTGCCTGTCTTGTCGAACAGGACGACGTCGACATTGCGCAAAGCCTCGAAGGCCCTGCGTTCGCGAATCAAAATTCCCTGGCTTGCTGCCTTGGCTGTGGTGATCGAGTTCACGAGCGGAATGGCAAGGCCCAAAGCGTGTGGACACGCAATAACCAAAACGGTGACGATTCGCTCGAGCACGAAATCTGGGGTCTGGTTGCCTAGCAGCATCCACACTCCTGCAGTGATCATCGCCGCTGCGAGCGCGAGGTAAAAGAGCCAACCGGCAGCCTTGTCAGCCAGAACCTGAGTTTTTGATTTGGATGCCTGGGCTTCTGCCACAAGTCGCATGATGCCTGACAGGACCGTGCCGTCGCCGACAGCCTTGACTCGCACGGTGAGCGCGCCCTCACCCAGAACATCGCTCGTGGAGTTGATTGTGCCAGCAATAATCTGTGAACCAGGCGCCTTGAGCACAGGAGCAGACTCTCCAGTGATCATCGATTCGTTTACCTTGGATGAACCTTCGACGACCTCGCCGTCGGCTGGGCAGGCAGCGCCGGGGCGCACCAGTACGAGGTCACCGACTTTGAGCTGGGCAACAGAAACCTTGCTCGGCAAACCATCCGTGACCAACTCGGCCTCATCGGGCAAAAGCTTGGCGAGTGCGCCGAGCGCATCCGAGGCTTTCATGATGCTCGACATTTCGAGCCAGTGCCCGAGAAGCATGATCGTGATCAAGGCGGCTAGCTCCCACCAGAAGTCCATGCCCTGCCACGGGATGCCGGCGGTGGTGACCACGGTGATGAAGACCGAATAAACGAACGCGACCGTGATTGCAAGTGCGATCAGTGCCATCATTCCTGGCCGCTTGGCCTTGATCTCGGCCCAACCGGTGCTCAGGAATACTCGGCCGCCGGTAAAGAACAGGATGGTGCCAAACAATGCGGGAATCAGCTGCATGAAAGGGAACGACCAGTGCAGGCCGAATAGCCCCAGAACGGTGTGGCTGAACGCCATGATGGGCACAGTTAGCGCCAGGGCCAGCCAGAACTGCCGCTTGAAGGCAGCGGGGTCGTGGTGGCTGTGATCGTGGTGGTCATGGCCCGAGTGGTCGTGGTGGCTGTGGTCGTTGTGACTGTGGCCATCGAGAATCGAATGGGCCGAGTGATCGTGTGCTGAGTGATCAACCGTCGAATCCGGCTGGTCGTGACTGCCGTCGGTCGCGCAGCAATTGTGGCCCTGTTGGGTTTCGCCTTTGAGGTGGTGGTGCTGGTCACACTTGCACTCATTCGGTGGGCAGTGGCACTCTCCGCCTGGGTTGTGGGTGCAGCTGCACATCACCGGATTGTCACCGTGATGCTCGCACGCATGGTCTGATCCGTGCTCGTGCTTGTTCTCGTGCTCGTTGCTCATTCGACACCTCGGATACCATTCAACAACACTTTGCGATTAGCCTGTTGCCATGAAGATCACCAAGCACGGCCATGCCTGCCTCGAACTTGAGATTGGTGCGGAACGCATCCTGATTGATCCGGGCTTCT
>CAZXFZ010000077.1:0-5191 GCA_964640285.1 uncultured Rhodoluna sp. | reverse complement strand
TCCGAATACCGCGGACCTTGGCCTCGAGGATGCCGGCATCGAACTCACCGAGTCGGGGCACGTGGTGGTCAACAAGGTTGCTCGAACCGCTCGCGCCAACGTCTATGCCGTCGGAGACTGCACCACATTCTTGCCGCTCGCATCCGTGTCGGCGATGCAGGGTCGCACGGCAGTGTTTCACACCATGGGCGATGTCTCGGCTCCGACTCAGCTGCGCAATGTCGCATCCAACGTTTTCACAGCGCCAGAGATTGCCTCGGTTGGCTGGAGCGAGCAAGACATCATCGACGGCAAGGTTTCAGGTTTTGTCGAGAAAATCGAGCTGCCGACCAACCCGCGCGCCAAGATGATGGGCATCGAGGACGGCTTCATCAAGATCATGTGCTCGACCGGCGGAACTGTGATTGGTGGCGTTGTGGTTGCTCCTCGGGCGAGCGACCTGATTTATCCGATTGCGATTGCCATCGAAAACCGACTTACGGTTGACGAGCTTGCTCGAGTCTTCACCGTGTACCCGTCGTTGACGGCATCAATCACGGATGCCGCTCGCGCGCTGCACCAGCCGGTTGCCTAGTTAGTCTTCGAACTCAACCAGAACCGTGCCGGCTGGATAGGTGGTACCTACCTCGGCGCTAATTGCCTTGACGGTTCCCGCCTTGTGGGCGTTGATCGGTTGCTCCATCTTCATGGCTTCGAGCACTACCACCAGATCGCCTTCGACGACCTTGTCGCCGACAGATACGCCAATCTTGACCACGGTTGCCTGCATCGGGGTTTTGATGGCGTTTCCGGTGTTGCCGCTGCCGGCACTTGCTCCGCCACCGCCGCGACGCTTTGGTGCGTGACCGGCTGCCGCCGAGCCACCTGCACCTGATCCAGCACCGGCGAGCAGGCGTTTTGGCAGCGAAACCTCGACGCGCTTGCCGTCGACCTCGACGACAACGTTGTGGCGCTCACCCTGTTCGGCACTGCCTTCGGCAACACCAGACCAAGGCTCAAGGTCATTCACCCATTCGGTTTCGATCCAGCGCGTGTAAACACCGAATTTGTTTGTTGCAAGGTCGCCGATGAAGGCGGGGTCGTTCACGATTTTTCGGTGGAACGGCAGCACGGTTGGCAGGCCGTTGACTTCCATCTCGGCAAGTGCGCGGCGTGAGCGGGCTAGTGCCTCTTCGCGGGTCGAGCCGGTAACGATTAGCTTGGCGACCATCGAGTCAAATGAGCCACTGATCTCGTCGCCAGACTCGACACCGGTGTCAACGCGAACACCTGGTCCCGAAGGTGCCTTGAACACGTGAACCGGGCCTGGCGCAGGCATGAAGTTGCGACCTGGGTCTTCGCCATTGATTCGAAACTCGAAGCTGTGACCCTTAATCTCGGGGTCTGGGTAGTCGAGCACACCACCTTCGGCCAAACGGAACTGCTCACGAACTAGGTCGAGGCCGGTGACCTCTTCTGAAACCGGGTGTTCCACCTGCAGACGAGTGTTGACCTCGAGGAACGAAATTGTGCCATCCTGCGCGACCAAGAATTCGCAGGTGCCTGCGCCCAGATAACCCACCTCTTTGAGAATGGCCTTGGATGCTGCATAGAGACGAGCGTTTTGGTCGGCGGTAAGGAATGGAGCAGGTGCTTCCTCAACCAACTTTTGGTGGCGGCGCTGAAGTGAGCAGTCGCGAGTTGAAACGACCACGACGTTGCCGTACATGTCAGCGAGGCACTGGGTCTCGACGTGGCGTGGCTTTTCGAGGTATTTTTCAACGAAGCACTCGCCGCGACCGAATGCAGCGATTGCCTCGCGAGTTGCCGATTCAAAGAGCTCTTGAACTTCTTCGGCCTTGTAGGCCACCTTGATTCCGCGGCCACCACCACCGAATGCTGCCTTGATGGCAACCGGAACACCGTGCTGTGCCACGAATTCCAAAACTTCTTCAGCACCCGAAACCGGATTAATGGTGCCAGGCGCTAGCGGGGCGCCCACTTTTTCGGCCACGTGACGGGCAGAGACCTTGTCGCCCAGGCGTTCGATGGCTTCAGGGCTCGGGCCAATCCAGATGATGCCGGCGGCAATCACAGCGCGGGCAAAGTCTGCATTCTCGGCCAGGAAGCCATAGCCCGGGTGAATCGCATCCGCACCTGATTTCTTCGCGATTGAAAGAATCTTGTCGATAACCAAATAGGTTTCCGCCGAGGTGGTGCCATGCAGGGCGTATGCCTCATCGGCCATCTTGACGTGCAGTGCGTCGCGGTCTTGGTCGGCATAGACCGCAACCGATCCGATGCCGGAATCCTTGGCGGCTCGAATGATTCGAACGGCAATCTCGCCGCGATTTGCAATCAGAACCTTGGTGATTTTTCGTGCAGTTGCAGTCATAATCCCCAAGCCTATTGGCTCGCAGAAGCGATTTATTGGAGGGCAGTCACAAAATAAACGCGATTTCGCTGTGAAAACCTATGATGCGCCAGCTTGGTTGAAACTGTGGATTTTTAGCGATTCCAGAGACTCGGATACTCGATGTCGAACGACCGCACCAGCTCGCGCAGGGTAACCAGCGAAAGCCCCACAACCGTGTGTGCGTCGCCTTCGATGCCTCGCAGGAATGCACCACCCAAACCGTCGATGGTGAATGCTCCAGCAACCTTGAGTGGCTCACCGGTAGCTACATATGCATCGATTTCAGAATCGCTGATGTTGGCGAAGTGCACCACGGATGCGCTGACCGCACCGAGGCCCTGGCGCTCTCGACCCGCGCGATTGTCGATGAGCCAGTGGCCGCTAAACAATCGTCCCGAGCGACCACGCATGCTCTGCCAGCGTTCCTTGGCGACTTCGGGGTGGTGCGGCTTGCCAAGAGCCACGCCATCTAGATCGAGGCTTGAATCGCATCCCAGAATCAAGGCATCTGAGGCATCGGTGTGGCTGGCAACCGCCTCAGCCTTAGCCCGAGCCAACGCCAGAACCATGTCGCGGGTGCTTTGGATTTCGCCTCGAGCGGTCAGCTCGGCGACGAGCGCATCCTCATCAACACCTGGCGATATGGTTTGCGGTTCGATGCCCCCATCACGAAGCAAACGAAGTCGAGCCGGAGAGGTGGATGCCAATACCAATCGAGTCACGCCATAACTCTGGCACACTTATCAGGTGAACAAATCAACTACCAAGGATTCCTGGCTCGGCCGCAGCTTCGAAGTGAACATCGAGAAGGTGGCGCACGGCGGCATCTTCGTTGCCAGACACGAGGGTCGAGTTGTTTTTGTCAACCACGTCCTGCCTGGCGAGCGTGCCAAGGTTCGAGTTTTCGAAGATCGCGGCGGATCATTCTGTCGTGCCGAGCCGATTCAGATCATCGAGGCGTCGAAGGACCGTGTGCCACACGTATGGCCAGAGGCCGAATTTGACCCGGCTTCTCGCTCAGGTAACGCCGGTGGCGCCGAATTCGGCCACATCGCTCTGAAGCGTCAACGCGAACTCAAAGCCGACGTCATCGAGGAATCACTCAGTCGTATGGCCGGTGTAGCGCTGCGTCCGACGGTCGAGCCGGCTCCTGGCGATGACGAGGCAAACGGCCTCGGTTACCGCACCAGAATTCAGCTGCAGGTTAATGATTTTGGCGACGTCGGCCCGTTCCGAGAACGAACCCACGAGGTGGTGCGCGTAAAGTCGCTGCCGCTTGCGGTTGAGGATATCCAAGAACTCGAGATGCAGAACCGCAACTACCAAGGTGTCAAGAAGATCGAGGTAGCGGCTTCGAGCACGGGTCAGGTGGTTATCAAGGTCGACTCGAAACTCAGTTCGACGGATCGCATGGTTGAGCGCGCTGGAGGTAGAACCTTCCGGATCAGCCCGGGAGGTTTCTGGCAGGTGCACAAAAAAGCGCCAGCGATTTTGACTGAGGCGGTCAACGGCATGATCGCCGAGGTTGGTTTCGACAAGGATGCCGACAACCTGGATCTCTATGGCGGTGTTGGATTGTTTGCCGGCGCAATCGCTGCGAAGTTCGGCAACGATGCGCGCGTCACCACTGTTGAGTCTTTCAAGCAGGCCACCGAGGATGCGTCGCTCAACCTGAGTGACCTGCCACGGGTTCGCGCGATCTGCCAGCCGACCGAACGTTTCATGAACGAAAAGGCCGCCGAGGCCAAGGCCGAGCGCAAAAAAGCCAAGGCTGCTGGGTTGGCCGAGAACGCATCCACCGCAACTGTTGTGCTAGACCCACCGCGAAGCGGCGCCGGCGCCAAGGTGATTGAGCGCCTGATTGAGGTTGCGCCGAAGCATATTGTTTATGTTGCCTGTGACCCAGTTGCACTGGCGCGTGACCTGAAGCCGCTGCTTGCCGCTGGCTTTGAGCTTCGCAAGCTCCGCGCGTTCGATTTGTTTCCGCACACCCACCACGTTGAGTGCATCGCGAGTTTGGTTCGAAAAGACTCATAATCTAGCCTCATGCTGATTTCCAACGAACAGATTCGGGTCGCGATGGTCGATGACCACGAGGCGGTTCGTTTGGGTTTCACGGCCTGTTGCCAACTCAACGGATTCAAGTTGGTGTCGGTTGCCGCGACCGTTGACGAACTGCTATCAAACATCGGAACTGACGGATGCGATGTCGTGGTTTTGGATTTGTCGCTCGCAGACTCATCTTCGCCGGGCGTAAACGTAGCCAAGCTCGTCGAAGCGGGGTTCAAGGTGCTTATTTTCAGCATCGCCGATCGACCGGGGCCGTTGGCCGAGGCGCTCAAGGCCGGCGCAACCGCGGTGATCAAGAAATCTCAAACCATGGATGAGTTGGTAGAGGCCATCCAGCTGGTCGCTTCGGGCATCGAGGTAAACAACACCGAGACATCGGCAGCAATTGACTCGGACCTTGAGGTCACGGCAACTGCGGGACTCGCGCCGCGAGAGCTCGAGGTTCTGCAGCTGTACGCATCCGGTTTCGCACTCAAGCAGGTTGCAGCGGCGCTCCACATCAAAGAGAGCACCGTGCGCGAACACATCGACCGAGTGCGACGCAAGTACTCGGCGGTCGGTCGCCCTTCGCCTGATAAAGCCGATTTGGTCGTTCGAGCAATCGAAGAGGGTCTGATTGTTGCCAACCAGCTCTGACCTAAAACTCGAAGCCGAGACCAACAAGCTTTCTTCGACTCATTTCGGGTACCCGTTCAACTCGTCTTCCGAGAAGTTTTCGGTCTCGCG
>CAZXFZ010000076.1:0-5413 GCA_964640285.1 uncultured Rhodoluna sp. | reverse complement strand
AGAGATCATCAGATGCAGGTCGAGTGGCCTCGGGGTTATCTCTTGGAGGCGCTTCACGACCGGAAAACCAAAGGTTAGATTTGGTACGTAGTGGTTATCCATCACGTCAACGTGAATAGCGTCGCAGTTTGAAATTGACTCGAATTCGCGCTCGAAGTTCGCAAAATCGGCAGACAAGATACTTGGGTTAATTCGAACTGTCATGAATTAGAACCTATACCGCGGAATTCTTCTTCTGAAACATTGCGAGGAACATTCCGTCGGTTCCATGAACGTGCGGCCATAGCTGAATAGTTTTGCGGTTGTCTTCAATTGGCAAATTCTTTGAGGCAACAGGAACCAATTCGAGGTTGCGAAGGT
Source organism: uncultured Rhodoluna sp. (assembly GCA_964640285.1). Taxonomy (GTDB): domain Bacteria; phylum Actinomycetota; class Actinomycetes; order Actinomycetales; family Microbacteriaceae; genus Rhodoluna. The sequence continues at coordinate 5,053 of CAZXFZ010000076.1, read as the reverse complement.
GTTTTTCGACCCAGTCGACCTGAGCGATTGTTTCGCTAGGGTGCGGTGAGCAGGTTACATAAGCAATAAGACCGCCTGGTTTCACCGCCTTCTCAGCACTAACCAAGAGCTCCCTTTGAAGGCTAACCAGGTCATCGAGGTCACGAGGAGATCTGCGCCACCTTGCCTCAGGACGACGTCGCAGCGCACCGAGTCCACTGCAGGGCGCATCGAGCAGGATGCGGTCGAAGCTTTCGGGCGACGTTTCACCTAGCAGACGGCCATCACCGGTAGCTACTGTAGTCCTTGAGGCTACCGAGGCAATGGCTCGTTCAACTAGCTTTGCTCGGTGCGGTTGGACCTCATTGCAGAGCAGTTTTGCGCCGGATTCCTCAGCAATCGAAGCCAGCAAGGCTGCCTTTCCGCCAGGTCCGGCGCACATGTCCAACCAGGCTTCGTCGGTTTTTACAGGTCGCTGCTCAGCCAGAGCAAGAGCCATAAGTTGCGATCCCTGATCCTGCACTCTTGCGGTGCCTTCGCGCACTTCTGATAGCTCACCTGGTGCACCGCTCTCCAAAACAGCTGCCAATGGGCTCATCTGAGCGGGGAGAAGGTTTCCGTGCGCCTTTAGCAACTCATCCACGCTTAGTTTGCTCGGCAACGCTACGAGGTCAACTCTCGCCGGTTCGTTGTTGGTTTCAAGAAGTTCTCGAAGTTGTGATTCGCGTCCCTCAATCTTCAGTGCTTGTCGGAGCGCCCGAACCATCCAAACTGGATGCGACTGCGAGATTGCTAGGCGATCGTTTTCATCATCGAACCCCGCTAGAACTTTTTGCATCCACGAGTCTCGGTCGCGTTCAGAAATCCTTCTCAGGACAGCGTTTGTGAACCCCACCAGCTGCTGCGGCAGAACCTGTTTCGCTAACTCAACAGTTTCAGAGAGGGCAGCATGAACCGCCGTACGCATGCCCAGGATCTGGTGTGCCCCCAAACGAAGCACCAGAAGTGCATCCGCGTCAATATCTTCAATTTTCCTTTTTGCAGCTATCTCGATGGCTTCGTCATAGAAGAGTTGCCACCTGATTGTCCCGAACGCCAGTTCTTGGGCGAAGGCGGAATCCCGCTTGGAGAGTTTTGCCTCATCGAGTAATTTGGGCATGGCAAGATTCGCGTAAGAGTCTTCGAATTCGACCTTTTCGAGCAGTTCAAATGCCACAAGTCTGGCCGACATCGCCATAGGTCTAGGCAACGGTCCACTCCTCGAAAATCAGCTGGTCAGATTCATATCTATTCGATAATCCTGCGAGCCAGGAGCTTGCAGACATTGCTGACTTTCCGGCGGGTTGTACGGAAACGAGTTCCAGAAGCCCTTCTCCGCAACGCACTAGAACCTTGCCCCGATGGTTGCTGAACATGCCAGGTGCATTGAGTTTCATTTGTTCGTCGGTCTCACCGTGGTCAGAGACCTCCAGCGCTTCGAGAACCTTCACAACTGTTCCCTGAAAGCTCGAAAATGCCCCCGGTTCTGGGTTCACCCCTCTGATTAAGTTCACGACCTGCCGACTCGTGAGTCCCCAGTCGATGACACCGTCTATTCGAGTCAATTTGGGTGCCATGCTGAGCGCTTCAGAAGCTTGTGGGGTGAGCTTTGCGATTCCGGATTCGAGAAGTGGCAATTGTTCGGATAGCAGGCTAACTCCCAGCAGCCTGAGGCGTTCAAGCAGCGTCAATGCGTTGTCGTTCGGTTCGACTACGCAAGAAACGCTGCTCAGAATTGGACCGGTATCCATGCCCTGGTCAAGCTTGAACAGTGTTACACCGGTTTCACGCTCTCCGTTTATCAATGCCCACTGAACCGGCGCAGCGCCTCGATACTTCGGCAGAAGCGAGTAGTGCAAATTGAACCAGCCAAGTGGAAGTGAATCGAGGGCTTTCTTTCCGATAAGAGAGCCGTATGCGATCACAACCGCGGCATCTACACCGTGACTATGAATTGATGCAATAACTGCGTCATCGACTTTGTTTGCCTTGATTACGGGTATGCCGTAGGCCAGGCCAGTGGTGGCCACATCGCTCGGGGTCACGATCCGTTTGCGGCCGATTGGGGCATCCTCACGAGTTAGAACTGCCGCTATCTCAAACCGTGAGAACTCGGGATCGGTGAGCAGTTGTTTGAGCGTGTCTGCGGCTACCTTGGGTGTGCCCACAAACAACAGCCTCAACTGGGTCTCCTAATGGTCGATACCGACCTAGATTACCTTCATGTCATCCATGTTGATGCGTAGCGGCCGCACGGCTCGACCTGATCGCTTGTTCTTTAGAACTTTTCCAACCAGCTTGAGTTGCTCCTCGCGAAGGCGTTTAGCTAAATCCGCCGTGAGCTTGTGCGGGTAAGAAATCACGAGTTTCCGCTCTTGTTCGACTTGCGATCTTGCGTCATCGACAATTGTGATTCCCAGCACTTTTATGCCGGGAATGGTCAACAAGGAGTCTGCGAGTGCGTTCAATGCTTCGACACTTCCGGTTATCGATGCCATCCGATTGACAGGCGGAAACCCCAGCTCGCTGCGTTCTTGGAGCTCATCGGCGGCCAACTGTGATTGGTTCCAGAGCGAGAGTGCCTGCCCTAGTTTTTGAGGAATGCCTTCAAACACTACTCTGGCGTTTTTCGCTGCGTAGCCAATAGTGTTTGCCCAAATGCGAAACGCCTCCTCGCGAGCGTAGAATCCTTCGCGCCTCAGATACCTTGAAGCTTCTAGGAACACAATTGCTGCGTAACCCCTTGGGTCAAAAGGAGTCACTCCAGGTGTGCTAACGAAGATGCAGCCCGACTTCTGAGCGCTTTGTATTGGCTTAGCCCCCGTCGACTCCATGATTTGTGTTCCTGGGAAAAGCTTGCCTAGTTCTTGGCTGACTCGATTTGCGCCACCGGCGCCGGAATCAAATTCAGATGACGAGCAGGCTCGGCAAACAAGTCTTGGTTCTGGAGCATTGCAAATACGGCAGGCGAAAACGTTCTCAGTTGTCGATCGAATTGACCCCGAGCAAAAACGGCAGGACGCGCGCTCGTTGCAGTTTGCACAATAAAAGACGTCGGTGAAGCCAGGTGTCGCAACAACAACTAGAGCGTTGGCCTTGTTGGAGATCGCGGACTTAATCGCTTCCACTGATTGACGGCCGAATTTGGTGTTCGATTCTTGAAAACTGATTTTTGTAGTGGATTCGTATTTTCCGGACTGTTCTACGAATCCGGTGCTAATCCATCGAGTCAAACTTATTGACGGCACGTGTGCTGCGTAGTCAACATCGAAACCCTCGATCTGCTGACGCAATGCGATGGTTTCACGAACCTGCAGGTACGGGGCCGCTTTGTCGACGAAGTTTTGATCTCCTTCATCCCACACAATGACTTTTGCTAGCTTGGTTATCGGCAGCAGGCTTGCCGAACGCCCACCGATAAAGACTTGGGCGTTTCCCAGTAAAGCATCTACGTAGGACTCGTATCGTTTTGTCCTCGTGAGCGAGGACGAGTAACGATTAACCGCCACACCTTGTTCTTCAAAAATCTTCTGTATGAGCTCTTGGGTGCGCTCATCTGCAGCCAAAACTAGTGTGCCCCTACCGGCGAGCTGCTGCACCTTTGCCTCAGCCGCTGCGGTCTTGAAGTATTCCGTAAATCCGCTGAGTGAGCATTCCACGGCTGTCGCAACCCTGGTGCCCAGGTCTTGGCGCTTGACTGCGTGAGTAGTAGTGCCAGCCAAAGGCATACCCTCGCTAGGTGCCTCGTTTCGTACCAGACGCGCAGCGGTTCTTGAGGCTGGCACAGGCACAACGAGTTTGAGCACCTCAGCAAGGTTGCACGCGTGCCGAGCAGCCAAGGACTCAGATAGAGACAGGATTTGCTCTGTAACCATTGGAAAGGGAGAGCAACTTTCAATTGCAGATAGTTTGCCCGCAAAAGTCGAGCCGACTTTCAGCTGCGTAACGAAGCCTCTTATCGGTGTCGATGCCTTGCCGATTCGAATTGATACTTCCGAACCAATCCCTATTCGGCTACGAAATTCGTCAGGAATTTCGTAATCGAAATCCTTGTCGAGTTGTGGAAGATCAGAGTCTGGTCTTACCGCTGCGACGCTGAAGCTAATGGCCTCGCGTTGCATCGTGTGCGGCTCTTCTGAGTGCTTCAGCGCGGTCTGTTGATTCCCAGGTGAAATCTGCTAGCTCGCGACCGAAGTGCCCGTATGCAGCCGTTTGAGCATAAATTGGGCGCAACAGGTCGAGCTCTTCGATTATGGCGCGAGGTCTGAGGTCGAACACGCTATGCACGGCGCTGGTGATCGCATCGGTCGAGACTTTCTCTGTGCCAAAGGTTTCGACGTAAACTCCAACAGGCCGAGCGACGCCGATTGCATAAGCCACCTGCACCTCGGCGCGTGCAGCTAGGCCCGCAGCGACGATGGTCTTAGCAACCCAACGCATCGCATAGGCGGCTGAGCGGTCAACTTTTGAAGGATCTTTGCCACTGAAAGCCCCTCCACCGTGTCGAGATGCGCCACCGTAAGTATCAATGATGATCTTGCGCCCTGTGAGGCCAGCGTCGCCCATGGGGCCGCCAATGACAAATGTGCCTGTTGGGTTGATGAGGAATTTAGTAGTTGAAACATCGAGACCCGTTTGATTGATGATTGGCCTAATCACTGAGTCGATAACTGCTTCACTAAGCTCGCCATGGGAAATGCCTGGATTGTGTTGCGTGGAAAGCACAATAGTCTCGATGGTTTTGGGTTTAGTGCCCTCATAGCCGATTGTGACTTGTGTTTGACCGTCTGGTCTCAAAAAAGGAAGCACGCCTGACTTGCGAACTTCGGAAAGTTGTTGAGCCAGTCGATGTGCTGTGTTGATGGCAACCGGCATCAGGTTCGGAGATTCATCGGTTGCATACCCGAACATAATGCCCTGATCTCCAGCGCCTTGGGAGTCAAAGCGGTCGTTTGACTGCAATGTGCGCGACTCAAAGCCTTGGTCGACGCCGAGTGCAATGTCTGGACTCTGTTGACCAATCGACACGCTCACT
>CAZXFZ010000075.1:0-5465 GCA_964640285.1 uncultured Rhodoluna sp. | reverse complement strand
CTTGGCCAACTCGGCGAGCGCCGCGAGCTCTTCGCGAGAATGGATTCTTCCAACCGGATTCTGTGGCTGGCACATCAGATAGAACTTGGCGCCTGCGGCAAAGGCATCCTCGATGGCTTCGAGGTCAAGGTGCCAGTGCGGGGCATCCTCTGCCGATTCGTTGTTGTGCAGAGGTGCATCGACGAGCTCAAGTTCTAGTTCTTCGATCCAGTGAAAAAAGGATGAGTAAACCGGGCTGCTGATGACGACGCGGTCACCGGGTTTTGAATTGGCGCGCATGAACTCGACGGTGGCAACGCCCACGTCGGTTGCTAGCTTGAAGTTCTTCGGGTCGATCTGCCAGTTCCAGTGACGATTGGCAAAGCCAGCGAATGCCTCACCGAGTTCTGGAATGGGGCCAAGATAGCCAAGGTCGTTGTTTGCGACAAAGTCGATGAGGATGCGTTTGATCGGCTCGGCCAGCTGAAAGTCCATCTCGGCAACGTGCATCGGCAGCACATCACTCGGGTACCGGCGCCACTTGGAACTGTGGCGACTGCGAAGTTGTTCGATTGAATCGGCCTGCACGAGGTTGTCGGTCATGGCTTCAGTATGCCAAAGTTGCAGTAAAAGTCAGAGTGACACTAAGATAGTACCTAGATAAAGTCAAACTGACTATTAGGCGGAATCTTGAACCAGCAGCCGAGCATCGCGGTGTCAACCGTGATCTTTTCGCTGCGCGCCGATGAAACCGGCAGGATGCGCCTAGCGGTGCCCCTGGTCAAACGCATCCGCTCGCCTTTCGAGGGCCGTTGGGCTCTGCCCGGTGGGCCACTGGCGGCTGCCGAAACCCTGGCCGAGTCAGCGGGCCGAACCCTAGCTGCGACCACTGGACTCACCCCCAAATACCTTGAACAGCTTTACGCGTTCGGCAGCCTGGATCGCTCTCCAGCTCTGCAAGATGACGAGCCGACTCCCGAGCGCGTGGTCTCGATTGTCTATTGGGCGCTGGTGGGTGGCGCCGAGGCGGCATCAACCCTCGAAAGCGAAAACGTGGCCTGGTTCCTAGTAGACGAGTTGCCGCAGCTGGCATTCGATCACAACCTGATTTTGGAATACGCACTGTGGCGACTGCGCAACAAGGTCGGCTACAGCCGAGTTGCGCACGCGTTTTTGGGCGAGAAATTCACGCTCGCCGAACTTCGCGAAGTCTACGAATCGATCCTCGGCAAGGCACTCGACCCGGGCAACTTCAGGCGCACGGTCGAGGGTTCTGGAGCAGTCGTTGCCACCGGCGAGCGCGTCTCGGGCACCAAGCATCGCCCACCGATGCTTTATCGCTCAAACACAGATCTCGAGTTGGCCGACCTCGGCCCGCTCAACCGCAAAACAGGAGAAACCAGATGACCACAGCATCTGTAAATGAACGCATCCAGCTAATCGTCAAGGGTGCCAGCAACGAATCGACCTGCTCATCGAGCCTTGCCGAAGGCCCCTGGGGGTTCGACAGCGTGCCGGGTTACGGGCCTGGAGCATCAAGTGCCGACGTGATTCCAGCGGATGCCCCGAAGCAGGGCGAGCTGCCCGAGGAATACCGTCGCGCCTCAGACGCCGAGCTGCACGAGCGGATTCGCGCGGCAAAGGCGACGCTCGGTGACCGCGTCGTCATTTTGGGCCACTTCTATCAGCGCGACGAGATCGTTCAGCACGCAGATTATCTGGGTGACTCATTCCAGTTGGCCAACGCGGCCAAGGCGCATCCTGAGGCCGAGGCCATCGTATTCTGCGGCGTTCACTTCATGGCCGAGACAGCAGATATCCTCTCAGGCGAAGACCAAAAGGTGATTTTGCCAAACCTAGCGGCAGGGTGCTCGATGGCAGACATGGCCGACATCGATTCGGTCGAAGAGTGCTGGCGACAGCTCGAGGCGCTATACGGAACCGAACCAGACGAGCACGGCCGGGTTCCAGTTATTCCGGTTACTTACATGAACTCTTCGGCAGCTCTAAAAGGTTTCTGCGGTCGCAATGGCGGAATCGTCTGCACATCGTCGAACGCCGAAACCGTGCTGAAGTGGGCATTCGAGCGCGGCCAGCGCGTGCTGTTTTTTCCGGACCAGCACCTTGGTCGCAACACGGCCAAAGCAATGGGGGTTGCCCTAGAGCAAATGCCGCTGTGGTGGGGTCGCAAGACACTTGGCGGCAACACCGAAGAACAATTGCTCGATGCAAGGGTCATCCTGTGGAACGGTTTCTGCTCGGTGCACAAGCGCTTCAATGTGGGCCAAATCGAAAAGGCCCGAGCCGAGTTCCCAGGCGTTCGCGTGATTGTTCACCCAGAATGCCCGATGGATGTAGTCGATGCGGCCGACGAATACGGTTCGACCGACTACATTCGCAAAGCGGTGCAGGGCGCAACCGAGCCGACCACGTTTGCGATTGGCACCGAGATCAACATGGTGCAGCGACTCGCAGCACAGCACCCAGAACACAACATCTTCTGCCTCGACCCGGTGGTTTGTCCGTGTTCGACGATGTATCGCATCCACCCGGGTTATCTTGCCTGGGTGCTCGAGCGCTTGGTAGCCGGCGAAGTCGTAAACCAGATTTCGGTGAGCGACACCGTTGCTGCCACTGCTCGAGTCGCCCTCGAAAGGATGCTGGCCGCCAAGCCTCTGTAAATCATGAAAAAGGTAGTAGTAGTCGGAAGCGGTGTTGCCGGGCTGGTCGCAGCCGTTGAGGCTAGCCGCAACTTCGAGGTGATTCTGGTCACCAAGTCGGTGCTCGCCGAGAGCAACACCCACTATGCCCAGGGCGGCATTGCGGCAGTGACCTCTACCGCAGACACCATCGCCGAACACATTGCCGACACACTCGCGGCAGGTGCCGACTATTGCTATGAACCAGCCGTGCGCGTGCTCTGCGAGGATGGCCCAGACCGCATCAACGACCTGGTGCGGTTCGGAGTCGAGTTCGACCGCAACCCTGAGGGCACAGACTGGGCGCTCGGGCTCGAGGCCGCGCACTCGCACGCGCGCATCCTGCACGCCGGTGGTGACACCACCGGTCGCGACATTTCTAATGCACTTGTTCGTGCGGTTCGCTCGGTTGCGGCCGACGTGCACGAGCACACGTTCGTGAGCGACTTCGTGCTCGGGGCTGCCGGGCAAATCGTCGGAGTGGAACTCATTGACGCATCGGGCAAGCACGTTGTCGAGTGCGACGCTGTGATTTTGGCTTCGGGCGGGGCCGGTCAGCTTTATCGCCACACCACCAACCCTGCAGTGACCACTGGCGACGGTCTGGCAGCTGCCTTCCGCGCTGGCGCTGAGCTGGTCGATCTTGAGTTTTACCAGTTCCACCCAACCGCTCTGGCGGTGCCAGGTTCTTTCCTGATTTCAGAAGCGGTGCGCGGTGAAGGCGCGGTACTGATCAACAATCGCGGCGAGCGCTTCATGCAAAAACTCCACCCGCTTGCTGAGCTGGCTCCGAGAGATGTGGTGGCTCGCGGAATTCAGGCTGAAATGCTTGCCCAGGGTGGCCAACCGGCACTGCTGGATGCGACCGCGCTCGGTGGCGAGTTTCTCGCCAAGCGATTCCCGAGCATCACGGCCGCGACGCGATCCTATGGATTGGACTGGGGCAAAAACCCGATTCCGGTAACCCCTGCCGCGCACTATTGGATGGGTGGTGTGGCCACCGACGTTTGGGGTCGCACGAGCATCCCTGGTCTCTTTGCTGTTGGCGAGGTTGCCTGCACTGGTGCTCATGGAGCGAACCGACTCGCATCGAATTCTTTGCTCGAGAGCGTGGTTTTCTCGCACCGCGCCGTTTCGGTTCTGGGCGATGCTTGGCCGAGCGAAACCTCGAGAGTTAGGTTCGCCGAGCAAGGCATCCTCGCTGAGATTGAGATTGCCGACCCAACCGAGCGAACCGCCGCGCAGCTCGACGCGAGCAAGGTCGTTGACCGAGTCGAACTGCAGACGCTGATGTGGGACAACGTCGGATTGGCGCGCACCGAGGCGCAGCTTATGCAGACTCGCGAGGTGCTTGGCAATTGGCGCCCGGCTGCCGAAGAGAACCGTCTGTTCACTGACTGGGAAGATGCCAATCTGCTGGTGCTAGCCACGGCGGTCACCGAGGCGGCGCTCGCTCGCACCGAGAGTCGCGGTGGGCACTTCAGGCTTGACTATCCCGAGGCAAATCCAGCCATGGCGCATCCAATCACCATCGTTAGAAAGGCACGCTGATGCTGACCACAAAACTAATTGCCGAAGTTGTGCAACGCGCCCTCGATGAGGATGCCCCTTGGGGCGATGCCACGAGCGAGTTCTTGATTCCAGTTGGTATGACCGCGGTTGCGACCCTAAACGCTCGCGAACCTGGCGTATTCGCCGGGGCAGACGTTTTCGCAGCGGCTTTCGAACTGACCGACCCCAGCATCGAGGTCGAGTTTCTGGTCGGCGACGGCCACCGCTTCGAGGCGGGGCAAACCTTGGCCCGCGTCAGTGGCCCAGCGCGATCAATTTTGACCGCGGAACGCATCGGTTTGAACTTCGCGCAGCGCATGAGCGGCATCGCAACCCTGACCGCAGACTATGTTTCGCGTATTGCCGGAACCAAGGCGCGAATTGCCGACACTCGCAAGACCACACCCGGGCTTAGGGCTTTCGAGCGTCACGCCGTGGTTTGCGGTGGCGGTCGTAATCACCGATTCAGCCTGTCGGATGCCGTGATGGCCAAAGATAACCACCTAGCAGTTCTGACCGCTGGGGGCAAAGACCTGACCACCGAACTGATTCGGGTGAAGGCTGAGCTGCCGCACACGATGAAGCTCGAAGTCGAGGTGGATCGACTCGATCAGATCGCACCTGTGTTGGCGGCTGGGGTCGACATCATCATGCTCGACAACTTCACGCTGGATCAGCTTCGCGAGGGCGTGGCTCTAATTGCCGGCCGGGCTATCGTCGAGGCTTCGGGTGGAGTCAACCTCGACACTGTTGCCGCAATCGCCCAAACCGGAGTCGATGTGGTCGCGGTTGGCGCCTTGACTCACAGCGCTCGGGCACTCGACCTCGGCCTTGACGTGGTGCTGCAGTAACCATGAGTTACCTAGACCAGGCAGCGACGAGCCCCGTGCTCGAGGATGCCCTTCGCGCTGCTTGGCCCTGGCTGACTGCTGAGTTTGGCAATCCGTCATCCACTCACGAATTTGGATTCAGGGCAGATGCCGCGCTCACCGCAGCTCGCGAATCGATCGCTGTGCTGGTGGGTTCGCGGCCATCAGAAGTGCTATTCACCAGCGGGGGCACCGAGGGCAATAATTTTGTGATTCGCGGTATCTCGTTGGCTAATCCGAGAGGCAAGCACATCATTAGTGCCCGCACCGAGCACGAATCGGTGCTCGAGGCGATTGGTTTCTTAGAACGGCAGCACGGGTTTGCCGTGACGTGGTTGCAGCCAGATCACGAGGGGCGGATTTCGCC
>CAZXFZ010000074.1:0-5501 GCA_964640285.1 uncultured Rhodoluna sp. | reverse complement strand
GCCAGCGACCCCCGATACGGTGCTCCACCCGGGCGACTATCTGATTATTGCTGGACCTAAGCCTGAGTTAGAGGCTTTCTGTCGAATCGGCTAGCGGGCACCAGAGCCCAAAGTATTGCGCAGGCATCGATAGCCTCCTGACAGATTGCGGCCTCCGTCGGGCCAATCAAGCCCACGGCGCCGGCCAGCATCGCAACAACAGACAACCCGACGCCAACTAGTGCGGCCTGCTTTGCCCGCCGCATGGCTGCCTGAGCAATTCGAATTGCGATTGTCACGTGCGCGATTGAATCCTCCATGATCACAACGTCAGCCGCCTCACTGGCTGCGGTTGCGCCTCGCGCACCCATCGCAACTCCGACATCCGCCGCCGCAAGCGCCGGAGCGTCGTTGATTCCATCGCCGACCACTACGGTCGTTGCACCTAGGCCGAGCTCGGATTTGATTTCGCGAAGCAGGGATAGCTTTCGCTCGGGGGTGCACTGAGCTTCGAAGCGGTCGATGCCCAACTCGGCCGCTACCTGCGCAGCCGCTTCGGGGCGATCACCGGTGGCCATCACAACGGTTTTGACTCCAAGGGCGTGCAGGCTCGAAACCGTGTGCTTGGATTCGCCTCTAATTGGGTCATCGAGGCCAAAAATGCCAACGACTTCGCCATCAATTTCGAGAGCAACGCGCAGCGCGTGATTCGAGTTTGACCAGCTTGGATTCTCTTCACGGGGTTGACCAATGCGAATTAGGTGGCCGCCAACGCGGCCCTCAAGCCCGTGCCCGTGTTGTTCCGAAGTTGACTCGACCGGTTCAAATTCGCAGTTCCGCTGCTGGGCATAGCTGACGATGGCCTTGGCTACAACGTGCGGACTGTGCTGCTCGAGAGATGCCGCCAGGCTAAGCAGTCGCTGCGCATCCTGCCCGGGTTTGGTATCAAAAACCGAAACGGCTGGCCCGCCTATGGTCAGAGTGCCGGTCTTGTCGAGCATGATGGCTCTCACGCGCGAAAGAGACTCGAGAGCCGAACCTCCCTTGATGATCGCTCCGGATGCCGCCGAGCGGCCAAGGCCCGCGATGATAGCTATCGGAACCGCCAGGATGAGCGGACATGGGGTTGCCGCGACAATCACTGCGACTGCATTTCTAACCTCACCTGTAACCAGCCAGGAACCAATTGCCAGAATCAGGGCAAAAGGAACGAACCACAGCGCCCAACGATTGGCCAACCTAACCTGGCCGGCGCTATCGGCTCGGGACGCCGCAACCAATCGAACGAGAGCCGAATAAGTCGAGTTCTCAGCGGTGCTGGTGGTTACAAACTCAGCGGTTGATCCGGCGTTTACCACGCCAGATGCGATGGGCTGGTTGGCAAGCACTTCTCGCGGCACGGGTTCGCCGGTTAGAGCAGACTCATCCATCAGACAGGCGGTGGTGGCAACACAGTCGAGCGGCATCACCTCGCCCGATCGAACCAAAATTCGACTGCCAACCTGAACCCGCTCGATCGGCAAATCAATCAAGCCCTCTGCAGGGTTCTCACTCCAAACGTGTGCAAGCTTTGGTGCTCGTGAAATGAGAGCGGATAGCCGGTTGGTCGCGCGACCCTGGGCCCAGCGTTCGAGAGACCTTCCGGTCGCCAACATCACTGTGATGACCGCCGCTGCAACCCACTCGCCAATCAGTGAGGATGCGACGATCGCCAGAAGAGCCAAGAAGTCGGATCCGAATTCGCGCTTGACAATAGCTCGAATTACAAGATTCAGCGACATCGCAAAGCCGAGGGCGGCCGAGGCATAGTAGGCCGGTTCGAATTGCCAGATCAGACCGCTGGCTAGCAGCACGATGCTTGCCAGCAACAGTGCGTAATCGAGCCGACCGATCTTTCTCATGGCTTTAGTCTGCCACCGACAGGGGCGCAATCTGCTTCGGGCATAGACTCATCCCATGACTCAACATGCTCAGCCCGAAATCCAATTCTTAGGAGCAGCCGGCACGGTAACCGGAAGTCGCTTTCTGCTGCGCTGCGGTGCCGTTCGCGTAATGATCGACTGCGGCATGTTTCAGGGTCTCAAAGAGTTGCGACTAAAGAACTGGAATCCCTTAGCAGTTGAACCTGAAAGCATCGACGCCGTCGTCCTGACGCACGCACACCTCGACCACTGCGGATACCTACCCAAGCTTGTGAAAGACGGATTTGCCGGAAAGGTCTATGCGACCCAGTTCACGGCGAAGCTTGTGGATGTAATTCTGCGGGATTCTGCGCGCCTTCAGACCGAAGATGCTAAGTACGCACTTCGCAAGGGGTTTTCGAAACACAATCCGCCGCTGGCGCTCTATGACGAGCAGGATGCCGACCGTGCGATTCAGCGCTTGACCGAGCAACCATTTGGCACTCGAGTTCAAGTTGCCGAAGAAACATTCGTAACTTTCCACCCTGCTGGGCACATTCTCGGCGCCGCCTATCTCGAGGTCGAGTTTTTCGGCAAACGACTGCTGTTTACCGGCGATCTTGGTCGTGAAGAGCACCCGCTGCTTTCCCCGCCAGGAGACATCCCGTCTGGCCACTTTGATGCGATAGTGACCGAATCCACTTACGGCGACCGATTGCACGAGAAAGCCACCGCAGATTTTGAGACGGCAATCAATCAGGCTGTTGCGAGGGGTGGCTCGGTTTTGATTCCGGCGTTTGCGGTTGATCGCACCGAGGTGATTCTTGTGCGCCTGCGCGAACTCGTCGAGCAGAAACGCATTCCAGCCGTGCCCATCTTCGCGGATTCGCCGATGGCACTTCGGGCGCTCGCGTTCTACCGCCAGGCCATCAATGAAAGTTCGCCCGAGATTCGCCCTGAAATCGTCGACGAGTGGAAGGGCCGGGACCCCTTTGACCCTGGCACCCTGACCGAGCTGATGACCGTTGACGAGTCAAAGTCGATCAACAATCCTGCGCAGCCGAGCATCATCATTTCCGCCAGCGGAATGGCAACGGGTGGGCGCGTTGTGCACCACTTAGCCGGAATGCTCCCAAACCCAAAGAACACGGTCATCTTGGTGGGTTACCAAGCTCTCGGCACTCGCGGGCGACGTCTGGCAGACGGTGAAACCGAGGTCAAGATGCACGGAGAGTTCGTGCCGGTTCGCGCCCAAATCGAGCAGATTCACTCGTTCTCGGTTCACGCAGATGCCGATGAACTTATTGACTGGATGCAGTCGATCAGCCAACCGCCCAAACGGGTCTTTGTTGTTCACGGTGAGGCCGGCGCTGCGGAATCTCTTCGCGATCGAATCAAGTCACAGTTGGGTTGGTCGGCAGCTGCGCCGACCGACGGTCAAATCTTCGAACTCTGATTCTTCGCAGGGTTTGATTTGCGAAGTTCGGCTCGTCCTGCGAAGCCGGCCCAGAACAAACCGCCAACGGTCACGAGACCACCAACGACTCCGAGCCAGGGCAATCCAAAAGCGGCAGCTGAAGCAGCAATCACCGAGCCAATTGTGGTTGCCGAAAGCTGGATAAACAGAAAGCGCACAAAGGCCCGCACAGCGTAGGTGGTGCGGTTGCTTGCCGCCTCGATGCGAGCGAGTGCGGCCAGCGTATCTTTGTTTTCCAAACCAACCCCCAGAGCTAAATCGATTGTTTGATGGCTCAACTTTAGACTTGACCTATGTTTCTTGGGTTTAGGCGCAGCGCAGTATTTGCAGCGCTAATTGGCCTTTTGGCAATGCCTAGCGGGGGTGCATGGTCGGCACCCACACCGAGTCCAGTGCCAACACCATTGAATTCCGATGTTCCTTCGGTCACTCCAATTGGCCCCAGTAATCCAGTCGCGACAGCGACACCGACTACGAGACCTTATCCGAGTGCCGGAGCTCCCTGCAGCGCTGCCGCCGTTAGTCGTTCAAAATCGCTCGGCAAGTTTTACGCCTATGTTGTGGATGCCCAAACCGGCCGAGTGCTGCTGGACATTCGAGGGTCTGAGCAAACGCCAAGCGCATCCGTTTTGAAAGTTGTTACTGCAGCCACCGCCATGGTTCACCTGCCTTCGAGTTACACGGCAAAAACTTCGGTTTACGAGGTGCCAAACCAACCCGGAACTCTGGTTCTGGTTGGCGGTGGAGATCACACTCTCTCGGCCATGACTGGCACGAGTTTTACGACCTACTCGCGTGCACCTAGGCTCGACACGCTAGCGGCACGCGTGGTTCAGCTCTGGTCGCATGATTTCGAGGTCAAGAAAATCATTCTCGTTGACGAGTTTTTTGGCGGCCCTAGTTACAACTCGGCGTGGAAGGCCTCTGACCGAACTAACGGCTACGTTTCACATATCACATCGCTGCAGATCGACGCGGATCGAGCTAATCCAGACCTAACCTCAAGGGCATACTCGGGTTTTCGAAGCACAGATCCGGTCATGCGAGCAGGGTTAGCTTTCAAGTCTTCGCTTCAAGATCTAGCCCCAGGCGCAAGGGTGGTCAAAGGCAAGCTTCCTACGGGGGCAAAACTTCTGGCACAGGTTTCTTCGCAGCCCATGTCGGTCTGGCTCGACCACGCAATTAAGTACAGCGACAACACCGAAACAGAGTTCATCGGGCGACACGCTGCCCGAGGCGCTGGCCTTACGGCATCATTTGCGTCAATCCAGAGAGCTGCCACCTCTGCGATGACGAAGCTCGGTGTTGATTCATCCGGTCTGGTGATGCGGGATGCCTCTGGCCTCGCTCAGGCGAACCGAGTGACTCCCAAACTCGTAACCGAGTTGCTGGCCAAAATCTATGCTCCGAATACGGATTCTGCGCCAGGCCAAATTTCGATTTCTGCGATGCGTGATTACCTGCCGCGAGCTGGGCTTGAAGGCACGTTAGCCGGAAGATTCAATGGGGCAAATGCGCAAGCCAGATCATTCGTCCGCGCCAAGTCCGGTTACATTCCGGGTCTCTACAGCCTCGCCGGCATTGTCGATTCGAGAGACGGTGGCAAAATCGCGTTCTCGGCATTCGCTCGGTCGGCAGACGGCAAGACCGTCGGCTATTCGGCCAGAGCGGCGCTTGACGCATTTGCATCCCGCGTTTACCAGTGTGGAGTTTCGCTCACTAAGTAGTTCGGTGCCAAACGAATCTTGTGCTTGACTAGAACCATGTCAGCAATGAGGCTCGAACATGACCTTGTCGGCGAAATTCAAATTCCGGCGGATGCCTACTGGGGAATCCATGCCGCGCGCGCCGCAGAAAACTTTCCAATCAGCGGGGTGCCCATCGGGCATTACCGCAGCCTAATCAGGGCTTTGGCCCTGGTTAAGTTGGCAGCTGCCAAGGCGAATTTCGAGGTCGGTGAGCTCGAGGAATCGAAACTCAAGCTGATCGCAGCGGCATCCATCGAAGTTGCCCAAGGCCAATTTGATGACCAATTCATCGTGGATGCGATTCAGGGTGGCGCAGGCACATCGACCAACATGAACGCCAACGAGGTGATCGCCAACCGAGCCCTCGAACTGGGTGGCTGGCAAAAAGGCGATTAC
>CAZXFZ010000073.1:0-5508 GCA_964640285.1 uncultured Rhodoluna sp. | reverse complement strand
GCAATCGAAGAGGGTCTGATTGTTGCCAACCAGCTCTGACCTAACACTCGAATCCGAGACCAACAAGCTTTCGTCGACTCATTTCGCGTACCCGTTCAACTCGTCTTCCGAGAAATTTTCGGTCTCGCGCGTTGACACCATGATTGCGCGCACCGCATCGGCGGCTGCCTCGTCAATCACTTTCTTGCAGGCAATCCCCCATGCCTTTTTTCAGTCGAACGTGCTGGTTCCGATCTGGCTCTGGCTAGGCGTCGCAGTGATTGCTGTCGCTCAGCTGGGGCAGTTGTTTGCCGCATTCACCAGACGCAACATGATTCCGTGGTACGCAGCGCTGCACATCGCAACATTCCTAGGAATCGTTCTCTGGCCGCTAATGGTGCAACCTGGCCAGCAGCTGACGGCGGGTGATCTGCCATGGTTCTGGTGGATGCTTGCTATCGCCGGCCTGAATGCATTCGGTGCCTATAAACCGTTTCAGGCATCACTTGCGGTGGTGGTGCTGCATCTGGCCTGGTTCCTGCTCTTGCAGCTGCCGGTTTACGGTGGGCGCGACATCTTTATCGCGGCCCAGGACACCATGCTGGCCTTCTTCTTCAGCACTCTGCTCGGCGCTTTGCTAGTTGCCCTGCGGCAGCAGGCATTCCGACTAGACCGCGTAATCGCAACCCGAATCGCAGCCTCAATCAGGGCTGCCTCGGCACAGGCTGAAGAGGCTGAACGTGATCGACTCAACGCTCTGGTACATGATTCGGTGCTGACTACCTTGCTGCTCGCAGCAAGCGCAAAGAACTCGGCAGAAGTTGAAGCTTCTGCTGCTCTGGCAAAATCTGCGCTAGCCAGAATTGCGGATGCGCGAGCTCCTGAGAAAACCCCGGACGTGTCGGTTTCACCTTTTTTCCAAGCGCTCGCCGGCTCAGCCAAATCAATAGCTGCAGACATCGAGGTGACCACCACTGTCTTTTCAGAGTTCACCATTCCTGGAGAGGTTGCCGAGTCGATTCTCGAGGCAACCATCCAGTCGGTTACGAATTCGGTTCAGCACGCCGGAAATCAAGTAACCAGTCGACAGCTGCGTTTGAGCGCGAGGGGAAACTCAATCAAGGTCGTTGTTGAGGATGACGGTCGCGGATTTCGAGAGGCGCGCATCCCGAGGTCGAGGCTTGGTATCCGGCTTTCGGTTCGCCGCCGCATCGAAACCGTCGGCGGTTCGGTGAAAATCAATTCAGAACCGGGACACGGTTGCACAGTAGTGATCATGTGGGGTGAAAAGTGATTCGCCTCAACCGTTCGCTGCTCACCTGGATCGCTATGGCCTATGCGCTATTTCACGCGCTTTTGGGTTCGGTGCACGTCGATACCTATCGCGAGCCGGTCGCCGCAATCGCATCCATAGTTCTCTACGTGGCATCGGTGACCAGCACCATCGCGCTCTACAAAGGAATACGGATTCCCGCCGCACAGGCATACTCGGCACTGGCTGTGGTTTTGGTCATTCCAGTACTGGCCCAGTCGCAACTCGAGTCAGACAACTTCGCCAATTACTCCACCTGGTACGTGCAAGGAATTGCCACCCTGATGTCTGCGGTTCTAATTCGCGGTCACGTAGCGGTTGCTTGGATCGGCGTGACTGGCATGACCGTCGAGGTGCTGCTTTGGGCTGGAATCGAGAACTTCTTCAACACCGGGCTACTTGGCGCAATCATGTTCACGGCAGGCTGCACGGCGGTAAAGCTCGGGCTCACACGGGTATCAGAAGAAATCGAGCTGTACGAGCGACGGACAGTCGAATCAGAGGCCGAGGCCGCCGCGATCACAGCTGCCGGTCTTCAGCGCAGCAGATTGCTTGCCACAACGCTGCATCGCGCCAGCCCTATGCTCACCCGAATCGCGACAGGAACCCCGCTCAGTGCCGAAGAGCAGAATGATGCTCGGTTGCTGGAGGCCGGTCTGCGCGACGAGATACGTGGACGTGACCTTCTGAACGCTCAAACACGCGAGGCTATCGAGTCAGCGCGCCGAAGGGGAGTAGCCGTCAACGTGCTAGACGAAGGCGGGCTCAGCAATCTTTCTGAATCCGCCCGAAGCGAGCTGCTAAATCAGGTGGTCGGCGCTCTGCGTCAAGTAGCGCGTGGGCGAGTGACAATTCGATCACCTAAGGATGAGCCGTGGCAGATAACTGTCGCAGCATTCGAGGATGCAGATAACGCCCCTAAGCTCTGGCTTCGACTGCAGGCCAGCGGCGGGCCTAAAAACGATGAAAAGGTCGCTCCGAAGAGCGACCTTTCAACCCCATCCGAATCCTAAAGTTGTTTCCGGATCCCCAGTTGAGGCTTCCCCCTTGGAACATCCTCAACTTGTGACAATTCTTTCGCAGACACGAACACCCGAATAGCAAAACGGTGTCCCCACTTTGGGGGACACCGTCTCGCTTTGTCTTGGGTCCGATTACTTTCCGAGCAGAGCCGCGCGCAGAGTGTCGAGACCAAGGCCACCGAGGTTTAGGGCCTCGCGGTGGAACTCCTTGATGTCGAACGACGCGCCACGTCGTGCGGCATACTCGTCGCGGATCTGTTCCCAGATGCGCTGACCAATCTTGTAGCTCGGTGCCTGTGCAGGCCAGCCGAAGTAGCGGTGCACCTCGAAGTTGACGAATTCCTTCGACATGTTGACGTTGCTGCCCATGAACTCTAGGGCGTACTCGAAGTCCCACTTGCCATTGCCGTCTAGGCGAGGCTTGCCCAGGTGAACTCCGATGTCGAGAACCACTCGAGCCGCACGCATGCGCTGCCCGTCGAGCATGCCGAGTCGGTCGCCTGGGTCGTCCAAGAAGCCGAGGTCGGCCATCAGACGCTCTGCATAGAGTGCCCAGCCTTCACCGTGACCTGAGGTCCACGAAGCCATGCGACGCCAGGAGTTGAGCTGCTCGCGGTTGTAAACGGCCTGAGCCACCTGAAGGTGGTGACCCGGAACGCCCTCGTGGTAAACGGTGGTGGTTTCGCGCCAGGTGTCGAACTCATCCACACCAGCTGGAACTGACCACCACATGCGGCCTGGGCGACTGAAGTCATCGGTCGGGCCGGTGTAGTAGATGGCGCCCGAGTTACTCGGCGCAATCATGCACTCGAGCTTTCTCAGCGGCTCGGCGATGTCGAAGTGAGTGCCACCCAGCGCTTCGATGGCGGCGTCGCTGAGGTTCTGCATCCACTCCTGAAGTGCCTTTGTGCCCTTCAGTTTGCGGCTTGCGTCGTTGTTGAGCACCTCGATTGCCTCTTGAACGGTTGCGCCTGGCTTGATTTGGTTGGCAACCTCGTTTTGCTCCTTGGTAACCCGGGCGAGCTCTTCGATTCCCCACTCGTAGGTCTCGTCAAGATCAACCTTTGCGCCCAAGAACTTGCGGCTCAGCAGCGCGTAACGCTCGCGGCCGATGGCATCCTCGCTGTTGGCGTTTGGCAGCAGTTCAGCCTCGAGAAACTCTGCAAGCTTGGCGTAACCATCTACGGCGATCTGGCTTGCCTTCTTGAGGTCGACCTTGAGGCTCTCTGGAAGCTCGCCCTGCTCAGGCTTGGCACCTTCGGCAAACTTGATGAAGAAACTCTCGTCGCCAGCTAGTTCCTTGACTTCGCGCAGAACCCAGTCAACCTGTCGCTTGGCTGGGGTGTCTTTCGCCGCGATTCCCTCGCGCAGGCTGCGAATGTAGCCGTCAACAGCGCCCGGGACTCCACGCAGACGAGCTGCAAGGTTGTTCCAGTCCTGCTCTGTGGCAGTCGGTGAGATGTCAAAAATCTCGCGGATGCCCTGAGCCGGCGAGGCAATCACGTCAAGGTCGCGCTTCCAAAGTCCGGTGTCACCGATCTCAAGGTCAAGCCCGAGGGAACGCTGCATTGCGTCGAGGGTCACCTCGTCAACGGCATCCTGCGGAGTTGCCGTGGCAAGCTCGGCCAGCACCTTCTTGGTCTCTGCCATGAAACGCTCATGCGCTTCTGGCGATGGGTCATCTAGCTTGTCTTCGTTGCCGCTTCGACCGATGTAGGTCGAGTAGCTCGGGCTGAGTTCAGCCATCTTGTCGACCCAGCGGTCGGCAATCTTGTCAATCTGAGTCGTTTCACGCTTCATTGCGGATTCCTTTGGTTTTGATTGATTATCTGGTGCGCGAGGCGAATTTCCACTGACCAGGTCCGGGTTGAATCGGACTCCTCAGCATGGATGCGTTTCGCGACCAAGTAGAGGTAAGTTTACGCTCGAGACCGGCACTCTGCTGCTGGGCTTCTGCGTTGGCGGCGGCAATCAAAGCGATAACCGTGGCGAGTTCTTCGGCGGTTGGGTTTCCGCGAACCACCTGCATCAGCTGCTGCAACTGTTCGGTTGAAGTTGAGTCTTGGCTCATGGTTACAGCGGAATGTTTCCGTGCTTTTTGGGCGGCAGGTTTGAGCGCTTGGTGCGCAGAGCTCGCAGCGCCTTGATGACCTGAATGCGGGTAGCAGCCGGCTCGATGATTCCGTCTAGTTCACCGCGTTCGGCAGCCAGGAACGGGCTGGCCACGTTGTAGGTGTACTCGGCTGCCAACTTGGCGCGAACCGCATTTACGTCGGCTCCGCTTTCTTCGGCCTGTTTGATCTGCTCGCGGAACAGGATGTTGACCGCTCCCTGACCACCCATCACGGCAATCTCGGCGGTCGGCCAGGCCAAGTTAATGTCGGCACCCAGTTGCTTCGAGCCCATAACGATGTATGCGCCGCCATAGGCCTTGCGAGTAATCACCGTGACCAGTGGCACGGTTGCCTCGGCGTATGCGTAGAGCAGCTTCGCTCCGCGTCGGATCACGCCGGCCCACTCCTGATCCGTTCCAGGCAAGTAGCCAGGCACATCAACCAGGGTGAGGATCGGAATTGAGAATGCGTCGCAGAAACGAACGAATCGAGCGGCCTTCTCGCCGGCATCGATGTTTAGGGTGCCCGCCATCTGCTGAGGCTGATTGGCCACGATGCCTACGCTGCGACCATCGACTCGAGCGAAACCGATAAGGATGTTTGGTGCGAACAGTGGCTGCACCTCAAGAAACTCGTTGTCGTCAACGATGCTCTCGATGATGGTGTGCATGTCGTATGGCTGGTTCGGGGAGTCTGGAATGACTCGGTCGAGCTTGCGATCTTCGTCGGTGATTTCGAGCTCGGCGTGTGAGTCAAAAACCAGAGTCTCGCTCAAGTTGTTTTCTGGAAGGTATGACAGCAGGGCACGAGCGTAATCGATTGCGTCATCCTCATCGCTCGCGAGATAGTGAGCAACACCCGAGCGTTCGTTGTGGGCACGAGCTCCACCCAGCTCTTCCATGCCGACGTCTTCGCCAGTCACGGTCTTGATTACGTCTGGACCGGTGACAAACATGTTTGAGGTCTTATCAACCATGATCACGAAGTCGGTCAGTGCGGGCGAATAAACCGCACCACCGGCAGCTGGGCCCATGACAATCGAAATCTGTGGAATCACACCCGATGCCATGGTGTTGCGCTT
>CAZXFZ010000072.1:0-5542 GCA_964640285.1 uncultured Rhodoluna sp. | reverse complement strand
CTTTGCTTGACCAACAGAATCTTTGCCGAGTCGAAACTTGACCCGCTGCTTGCTTTTCTTCGCCTTCGAGAATCAAACCCTGCGCCATATTCGACTTTTCTGTCGCTGACTTCAGAGGATGGCCAAAACCTCTCGCTCGTTTGCAGCTCTCCGGAGCGCTTTATCGAGGTGCGCCAGGACCGCCGCTTAGTCACCAAACCAATCAAAGGTACGCGACCTCGAGTGCGAGATGCATCTGGTGAAATCGCTCGCGAGCAAGACCAAGCGGTTGCTTTGGAATTGGCCGAGAACCAAAAAGAACGTGCCGAGAACTTGATGATTGTCGATCTGATGCGCAACGACTTTCTTAAGGTCTGCAGCGAAGATTCAGTGACGGTGAGCCGTTTATTCGAAGTTGAGTCTTACGCAACGGTGCACCAACTGGTTAGCACGGTTGAAGGCATCCTTGATAATGATTTTTCTGCGGTGGATGCGGTTCTTGCTTGTTTTCCGGGTGGCTCGATGACCGGTGCTCCCAAGTCACGTGCGATCGAATTGATTACGGAGCTTGAGGATTGCGATCGAGGTTTGTATTCGGGTGTTGTTGGTTGGTATTCGGCTTCCGGTGAAGCAGACTTTGCCATGGTTATTCGCAGCGCAGTTTTCGAATCGAGTCGAATAACCATAGGCATCGGGGGAGGAATCACTATTGATTCGGATCCCGCGGCCGAACTGGAAGAAACCCGACTCAAAGCACAGGCGCTTCTGCGAGTTTTGAACCTTCGAGACCCATGGGTTTGAGGCTGTAAATCTGGGCAATCGGGTAACCTTGGAAGAATGACCGAGGAAAACTCCTACGACATCAGAGCGATTCAAGAGAAGTGGCTCCCAATCTGGGATGAACTGCGCCCGTTCGCGTCTGGAAATCCAGACGACAAGCGCCCCAAGAAGTACGTTCTCGACATGTTTCCTTACCCTTCAGGCGACCTGCACATGGGTCACGCTGAGGCATACGCCCTCGGAGACGTAATTGCTAGGTACTGGGCCCAAAAGGGCTTCAACGTCATGCACCCAATCGGTTGGGATTCCTTCGGTTTGCCTGCCGAGAACGCCGCTATCAAGCGTGGTCTAGACCCCAAGGGCTGGACCTACGACAACATTGCACAGCAGCGCGCCTCGATGCGGCGATACGCGTGTTCTTTCGACTGGGATCGCGTGCTTGTCACCAGCGACCCCATCTACTACCGCTGGAATCAGTGGCTTTTCTTGCAGTTCTATAAAAACGGACTCGCTTACCGCAAAAACTCCAACGTCAACTGGTGCCCAAGCTGCCAGACCGTTTTGGCAAACGAGCAGGTGGTTCAAGGCCTGTGCGAGCGCTGCGACAGTCTCGTCACCAAGAAGGCTCTGACGCAGTGGTACTTCAGGGTCACCAAGTATGCAGATCGACTGCTGGATGATCTTGATGGTCTCGAGGGAAATTGGCCGAGCAAGGTTCTGCAAATGCAGCGCAACTGGATTGGAAGGTCTCACGGCGCTGACGTTCTATTTGAAATTGAGGGGCGCAGCGAGCCAGTTTCGGTGTTCACTACTCGCCCTGACACACTGTTCGGCGCGACCTTTATGGTGGTTGCCGCTGATAGTGCCCTGGCTGCCGAATTGGCAGACAAGGCTGATGAAGCGACAAAGAAATCCTTTGACGCCTACCTAGAGAAGGTAAAGCAGTCGAACGACATAGAACGTTTGGCCACCGACCGCGAGAAGACCGGTGTCTTCCTGGGCGCTTACGCCATCAATCCGATGAACGGCGAACGCTTGCCGGTATGGGCGTCTGACTATGTACTGGCCGATTACGGACACGGTGCCATCATGGCCGTGCCGGCTCACGATCAGCGCGACTTTGACTTCGCCAGGGCAATGGGTCTCGAGATTCGAACTGTGGTTCAGACCGATGAGGGCGATCCGCTTGAAACCGGCATCCCGACTGTAGGCGATGGTGTTTTGATCAATTCGGGTCCGCTAAACGGACTCAACAAGGTGAATGCCATTGCAAAGGCTGTTGAGATCCTTGAGGCTAGTGGCAAAGGTAAGGCAGCCAAAAACTTTAGACTCCGTGACTGGCTGATTTCACGCCAGCGTTACTGGGGCACCCCAATTCCTATCGTTCACTGTGAATCCTGCGGTGAAGTGCCGGTCCCAGAAAGTCAATTGCCAATCGAGTTACCAAGCGCTGAAGGCTTGGATCTTGCACCAAAAGGAACGTCTCCTCTCGGCGGCGCTTCCGATTGGATCAATGTTGACTGCCCAACCTGCGGCAAACCAGCCAAACGCGACAGTGACACGATGGACACTTTCGTCGATTCGTCCTGGTACTTCTTGCGTTACCTCTCGCCGAACTCCACCGAACACGCGTTTCCGATCGAAGCCGCAAAGGAATGGGCTCCGGTTGATCAGTATGTGGGTGGCGTAACCCACGCGATTTTGCACCTTCTCTATGCTCGTTTCTTCACCAAGGCACTTCACGACCTAGGTTTCCTGGAGTTCGAGGAGCCGTTTACGAAATTGCTGAATCAAGGCATGGTCTTGATGAACGGGTCTGCGATGTCTAAGTCACGTGGAAACCTCGTTCGATTGAGTGAACAACTTGATGAGCACGGAGTCGATGCCGTGCGTCTCACCATGGCTTTTGCCGGCCCTCCCGAGGATGACATTGACTGGGCTGATGTCTCACCAGGTGCATCTGCGAAGTTCTTGGCTCGAGCATGGCGTGCTGCAAACGACGTAACCGCACCGGTTGGAGCTGATTTCAAGACCGGTGATGCCGAGCTGCGCAAGGCAACTCAGGCGTTTCTGAGGGATTTCAACCAGGCAATCGAGGGGTTCAAGTTCAACGTCGGTGTTGCGAAGATCATGGAACTGATCAACGCGCTTAGAAAAGCCATCGACGGCAAACCTGGCAGTTCGGATCCGGCCTGCCGAGAGGCAGCCGAAACCGCGGCCAAGGCCCTGTCGCTATTCGCACCCTACACGGCCGAAGACATGTGGGCTAACCTGGGTCATCAACCCGGAGTTGCGCTTGCGGGTCTGCCCGAGGCAGACACCAGTTTGCTGGTCGAGTCAAGCACGGTGGCGATCATCCAGGTCGATGGCAAGTTGCGCGACAAGATTGATGTTCCGGTTGACATCACTGAGGATGCGCTTCGCGAACTCGCGTTGCAGAGCGAAAATACTCGCAGGGCGATCGGTGATCGCGAGATTGCAAATGTGATTGTCCGTGCACCAAAACTGGTGAACATCGCGACTCGATAGCTTTCAGCCATTTGGTTAGAGGTTTTCCACATCTGGAGGCTAGGCGACCCTTTCCTGAAGTTGATGGTTCTAACTTTGCCGAATGGCAGAGAAACTAACCGATTGGGTAAAGCTTGGCTCGGCAAAGCTCCGTGAGAAACCATGGCTGTTTGTTTTTGCTGCGACCTTCGTTCTATTTCTAGTTGTTGGACTCTCGGGTTCTGCCGGAAGATCCATGTCTGTCGGCGACTCTGCGGTTCAGAGCGCTAATCCCTTACCCTCTGTCGGCTTGGCTTCTCCCGCGCCAATTAGCTCCAAATTCTTCGTGCATCTGGTTGGCGAAGTGAAGAATCCAGGCGTTTACCTTTTGCCGTCTGGTTCTCGGCTTTTTGAAGCAGTTGCGTTAGCTGGGGGATTCACCTCGAACGCAGACCAATCCAGCGTAAATTTGGTTCGGCCGCTAATAGATGGCGAACAGATTCTGGTTCTTGAGCGAGCCACGGCAAAAGGGTTGTTGTCCCCGCAAGGCAGTTCTGGCGGTTTGACCTCGGCTTCAGGGTCCGCCTTGAAGATCAACCTAAATCAAGCAACCGCCAATCAACTTGACTCACTACCTGGGATTGGGCCTGCAATCGCCCAAAGGATTCTAGATTGGCGAACAGCTAATGGAGCTTTTCGATCCATTTCCGATTTGAGCAAGATTTCGGGCATTGGTGAAAAGCTAATCGCTAAAATTCGGGATTCGGTTTACGTGCCGTGATTCTTCAACTGACCCGGTATCCATACAGAATCATCGCAGCTTGGGTGTGGCTGAGCCTAGCGACCATTGTTTGGACTAACTCGCTGTGGCCCACACTCGTTACCGCAACTGTCTTGTTCTGGCTTCTTTCAAAGCGATTCAGAGAATCCAAAACCGCAGACAAACAGAACAGACTGCTAGCGACCGCCACTGTAATCGGGGTGCTGGTTCTTGTTTGCGCTGGATTCACCTTTATCGGTTTATCTCAATTCGAAATCTCGGCCAATGCATACAAACGCGTTGAACTTGCTGGCACGGTTCTCGACGAGCCAAGACAAACTCCAAACAGCACAGGCTATTCCGTGGCCGTCTCTGTGCAATCGATTGATTCAAAAGAAATGAATGACTTTTGGCTGCGTTCAAGGGCACTTCCAAGTGGAATCTTGAATGTTAGTTCTGATGGCAACATTCAGATCAAACAGGGCGACAAGGTTTCCGCTTCGGGAATCTTGGTTCCAATCAATTCCTCAGCTGCAACGCAACGCCACAGCTTCATTCTGAAAGCTGAATCCTTGGCTCTGGAACATCAGCCAATCGGCTCTTGGTTGACTGAGGCTAGGCAGGGTTTTGCATCACTTGTCGTTCAGGGGCAACCGGCTGGCGCGCCTTTGGTGCTCGGGTTGACCACAGGCGAAACCAGCCTGATGTCCAAGTCGCTGTTGGATCAAATGAAATCCGTCGGATTGACCCACTTGGTTGCGGTTTCTGGCGCAAACTGCGCCATTGTGTTGGCTGCAATTCTGGTGCCGTTGGGGCAGACCAGAATTCGGCGATTGAACAGGGTTTTGTTGGGTATGTCGGCGCTCGTCGCTTATGTGTTGCTGGTTGGTTTGCAGCCGAGCGTTCTGCGGGCGTCAGTGATGCTTGGTTTTGTTTTTGTCGCCAACGCCCTAGGGCGCAAGGTGAATCCACTAGATGCCGTTGCTCTGGCGATTTTGTTCTTGCTATTGTTTGACCCCTGGTTGGCTGGCGAGGCCGGTTTCGCTCTGTCTGTGCTCGCTACCGTTGCTTTGCTCAGCCTTGCGCCTGCAATCTCAGCGAAGCTTGAACCTAGGCTTCCGCCTTGGCTCTCACTGCCTATTGCTCTGGTTTTGGCAACGCAGATCCTGTGTTTGCCCATTCTGGTAGCGCTTGGCTCAAAAGTTGGCTTGGCGTCAATATTCGCCAATCTCGTGTCAGCCCCACTGGTAGCACCGATAACGATTCTCGGAATGTTAGCGTTCGTTCTTTCGCTTTTCGCGCCGCCAATTGCAAGCTGGTTGTTCTCAGTCGCTGCTGGGTTAGCCACACCAATAGTTGGTGTCGCTGACACCTTCGCTAAGCCAGAACTCATTGGGTTTACTTGGCTCGACGGTCCAATAGGCATCGCTCTCGCGGTGACCATTTCTCTTTGCGTAACCGTTTGGTTGCTCACTAAACGATTAAGGCTGCGCAATGCCGTGCTTGTGTTGGCTTCACTTGCAGTGGCCTGTTTGA
>CAZXFZ010000071.1:0-5563 GCA_964640285.1 uncultured Rhodoluna sp. | reverse complement strand
ACAGCACTCGAACCACAAACGGCAGCAGCTTGTTGATGTCAATGATGTGCACCGTAAGGCGAGCGATGATCATCGCAACACCCAGATTGAACATCGTGAACAGCAGCAGCACCGGAATCATCAGCAGCCACTTCCAAGTGATGCCCTGGCCGAAAACCACAAGGCTGATCAACAAGAGCGCTATCTGCGGAAGAGCATTCAAGAACTGCCGAATCACAGCCGAAATCGGAAGCAGAACTCGTGGGAACGATAGCGAGCGAACCAGCCCAGTGTTGCCGGTTACCGAGGTGGCTCCGCTGGTCATCGAACCACTGATGTAAGAAAAGAGGAACACACCGGTTAGCAAGAACGGTATGAAGTTGTCTGGGCGATTTGAGCCCATGAGAACGCCAAAAATCAAGCCATAGACCAGGGCCTGAATGGTCGGCAACAGTATGTTCCACCAGCGCCCGAGTCGGTTTTTAGCATTGGCCGCCTGGTTAGCGTAGACCGACATGGTGATGGCGAAGTCGCGGCGTTGCCATGCCTGAGCCAGATAGTCGAGAAATGCTGGTCTAGCACCGACTCGTTTGAGTCCGTGCTCGCGGGCAAATTCGGCGAGGCTCATCTCGAAAAGTCTATCCCTGAGCCTTGAGCGACTTTTGAATCATGGCCCTGATCGACTTGAAGTTTGGATATGCCGGATCGATAGCAGGCGGAACCAGCTCGAGTTTGTCGATGCCTTGCGCACGAGCCTTGCGGGCCAGGTTGAAGTAAGTGCCAATCATGTCAGAGGGTACATCGGTCTTGATTAGCTTTTCGCCTGCGACGGCGACCTGGCTGAAGTGCAAGGCAAGGTTGACTGGGCCGACCTGGTCGAGAATCGCATCCTCGACTTCACGTTGGCGACGCATGCGATCGTAGTCGTTGGTGGTGTGGCGAGATCTGGCGTACCAGAGCGCGGTGTAGCCATCCATCTGCTGCAGACCGGGTTCGATCCAACCCTTCACGTCGCTCAGGTCTTCTCGTTTGCCACCGATCGGCAGGCGTTCCTTTACGTCGATTTTCACGCCGCCTAGGGCATCGACCAGATTTGCAAACGCAGCCATGTCAATCATCACGAAAGAGTGGATCTTCAGGCCAGTGACCCAAGAGACTGCATCGCGGGTAGCTTCGATCCCCGGCGTTGAGCCTTTGGCAACCGCATCCGGATAAAGCTCTGCGTGGTTGTCGGTGACGTCTTTGTAGATTGCGTTAATTAGGCAGGTGTCACCGCAACGCCATCCATTCGGATACACCTTGCGCATCGGCGAACCCTCGACGAACTGCACCCTTTGCAAGTTGCGCGGAATACCGATGTTGACCGCGTGGCCGGTTAGGGCATCCACGCTGATTACCGAAATCGAATCCGGACGAATTCCAAACCGATCTTTGCCCGAGTCAGCTCCGAGCAGCATGATGTTGTAGCGGCCGTTGTCTGGAAGGTAGACACCCTTCTGCACGAACATCGTGTTGAGCACACCGCTCGCGCTGGCAGTCAGGTTGGCCGCCGAGGCAAACCCGCTGGTAACAACGCCGCTGATTGCAACCATGGCGACCAACACGATCCAGCGATCGCGGGTCATTAGGCGCCCAAGCTGCAGCAGACGCAGAGTGTCTAGAGCTACCAGCGCATACATCGCGGTTAGGGCAACCAGCACGATTGTCAGTGCTGTCATAAACCAAGACTGAGTCGCGATTGCTGCCAAGAGTTGGCCGTCAAACGGCAATACCAACAACCCGAGCAAGAGCACCAGCGCCCAGAAGCCGATTGTGGCAATCAAGACGATTCGAGCGAAGCGGCGATTGCCGGCAAGCAGTTGAGCCGAGCCGGGAACCAAAAACGAGAGCAGCAGCAACCACCAAGCCCGCTTTCGAAGCTGCTGTGGATTTGCTCGCTCTAGGTTGCGAAACGGGCTTCTAGCGAAGGCCGCCTGCGAGGGTGTGGAATTGCTCAAATTTGTGATTTCAGGTTCGCATTCTTTTCGGCGACCTGCTCCTTCAGAAGCTCGCTGTAGTTGGCAAGGTCACGGCTGAGCTTTTCATCGAAAGCGCCGAGGATGCGTGCCGCGAGCAGAGCCGCATTTTTCGCACCACCGATCGAGACCGTTGCAACTGGGATTCCACCAGGCATCTGCACGATTGACAACAGTGAATCTAAACCGTCGAGTTTGGCAAGTGGCACAGGCACACCAATTACGGGAAGAGTGGTAACCGAGGCGAGCATGCCCGGCAGATGCGCCGCGCCACCTGCACCGGCGATGACAACTTTGAGACCGCGATCAGCTGCTGCTTTGCCCCACTCGATCATGCGTTCTGGGGTGCGGTGTGCCGAAAGCACCTCGACCTCAAATTCGATTCCGAAGTCTTTCAGCACCGCGGCGGCATCCGACATCACAGTCCAGTCGGAATCGGAGCCCATTACAACGCCGACAAGTGGGTTTGCCATGACTGCTCCTTGAGGTTTCGCGAACCCCTAAATTTTAGTTTTTAGTCGCGCAAAACAGCGGCAGCGGCACGTGCCTGCTCGAGTGCCACTTGAGTGGTTTCGGCAAGAACAGTGACGTGACCCATTTTTCTGCCTGCTCGCGCGCTCTTGCCATAGGTGTGAAACTTCGCGGTTGGGTGCTCCTGCATAGCAGCGCTGAATCGCGACACAAAATCGTTTTGGTCATCAACGCCAAGCAGGTTCACCATTACCGCGCAATTTGCGCGTGCCTCGGTTGAACCGAGCGGCAAGTCGCTAACGGCTCGCAGGTGCTGCTCGAACTGGCTGGTAACCGACCCCTCGATCGAGAAGTGCCCCGAGTTGTGCGGTCGCATCGCCAACTCGTTGATTAGCAAGCGACCGTCGGTGCTCTCAAACATCTCAACCGCGAGAACACCCGTGACACCGAGCCCCTCGGCGACGGTTCGAGCGATATCTGCCGATTGCTGCAGAGTGTCAGCTGAGGCTCCAGGTGCGGGAGCGATGACCTCGGCGCAGACACCGTTTTGCTGATTCGTTTGAACCAGCGGCCAGGACTTGAATTCACCACTCGGGCGGCGCGCCGAAAGCTGTGCGAGTTCGCGTGAGAACTCGACCTTCTCTTCTGCTAGCAGACTGCCACCAACCGATTCGAGGATGTTGGGGCTAAGCCAGTCCGCGGCATCGGCGGCAGATCGAACAACTCGCACACCCTTGCCGTCGTATCCGCCAATTGGGGTCTTGAGAATCGCGACTCCACCGTTTTGGGCGATAAAACTCTCGAGTTGCTCGGCAGTTCGAATCTCGGCCCAGTTCGGCATAGGCAAGCCAAGTTCGGTCAATCTCTGGCGCATGTGCAGCTTTTTTTGCGCGAACGCCAGCGCCTTGGCCGGAGGTTGAACGCTGATGCCTCGCGACTCGAGTTCGCGCAGAACATCAAGTGGCACATGCTCGTGGTCGAAGGTGATGACATCCACTGTCGCAGCGAAGGCCAGAACAACATCGAGTTGGTTGTAATCGCCAACCATGGTCGCGCCTAAAGCAGCCGAAGAGCCCTCGGTCTCGGCCAG
Source organism: uncultured Rhodoluna sp. (assembly GCA_964640285.1). Taxonomy (GTDB): domain Bacteria; phylum Actinomycetota; class Actinomycetes; order Actinomycetales; family Microbacteriaceae; genus Rhodoluna. The sequence continues at coordinate 2,008 of CAZXFZ010000071.1, read as the reverse complement.
CACCTTTACCTCTAGGCCGAGATGAATGCCAGGAGCGAGCATCATCCTTGCCAGCTGGCCGCCGCCGATTACGCCGATTGCCTTTGGTTTTTGAGGTTCGGTCAACTTTGCTCCTAGCCCAGAAGTTTCTTTAACTCGGTTGCCACTGTTTTGGCCTTCGCCAGGCGCGCGAACTCGATCTCGCCCTGATCCGCGGTAACCAAGACCAGGGTTGATTTGGATTCGACTCGAACCTCGAGAATCTTCGCAAGCGCAACTTTTCGAGCGGCTCCAAGCAGCCGGTCACGAACAAAAACGTTCGCATTCGTTATCTCGAGCCAGGTGCCCAAATACTTCAGCACCGGCACAAGCCAAAAGGCCACAGCCAAAGCTACCGCCACGGCAAAAAACAGTGTTGTCAGCCAGGTTGCGGATGCATCGCTCGGCAACCTAGGACCAATCGCGGTCAGGGCAGCGCTCTCGCCGGCCAGGAGGAGCATCGGTGCAACGAGCGTGGTTGCGCGGGCGCGGATGCGCGCATAGCGAAACTCAGAGACGAAACCCGATGAACTCACTCGTTAATTGTGCCGTAAGTGCATCACGTCGCCGGCAGCAACCGCTCGAACCGCATCCTCGTGGTCAAACAAAACCTGCAGGCGGCCGGTGAAGTCGATGCCTTTGGCCACCCCTAGTTGCTCACTTGCATCGGGCAAAATCACACGAACCCTACGGTCAAGGGTGAAACAGTTTTGCAGCACTGCGTCTCGCAAGCCGCTCGCTTGAGCGTCTCCGGTGGCGGAAACGAATGGCCGATATAGGGCCAAAAGTTCATCCAGATATGAGCCGAGCACCTCAGCTCGGGTTGGCTGCTCAGATTCGCGGTTTGCCTCGGCGAGCGCAAGGCGAATAGAGGTTGCGGTCTCGACCGGCAACTCGTCTCGGGTTTGAGTTAGGTTGAGCCCAGCGCCCACCACAACACCCGATAGGTCCGGCAGTAGTTCGCTCAGCACTCCTGAGACCTTGAGGTATCCGCCAAAGCTCTGTGCCGCTTGAGCGTCGCTTGAAATCAGCACGTCGTTTGGCCACTTGATGCCCACAGACAAATCGCTGGGCAGGATGCCTCTAACCGCTCGACTCATTGCTAGGCCCGCCATCAGCGGCAACCAGGAAAAGCACTCCACCGAAATCGCGGGACTTGGCTTTAGCAGCACCGAAACGAACAGGCTAGATCCGGCCGGAGCCAACCAGGTTCGACCGCTTCTGCCTCGACCCGCGTTTTGAAAATCAGCTACCCTCACCGCGAAATCTGGCAGTTCCTTGAAGCTCGGGAGCGAGCCATCGGTTGTTCCGTGAATCAGGTCGGTGTTGGTTGATCCGGTGCTTTCCGCATGCGAAAAAAGAGGAAGTCGCTGAACCAACGGGTCAAACTCGGTCATGGCTCAAAGAGTAGTCGCAGCTAGGACTGTCTTTCGCACGAAGGGGACGGCAAACTGTGGCAATTCACTAACGAAAATCGCATCCCTTAGTGGAAAACCTTCAAACAAATTGGCTTGTAACGCCGTTAGGCTAACCCCATGACCTTTGAGAATACCTACACCCAGGCCATTCGCATCAACCCTGATATCGCCACCACCGCTGGCAAGTTGGCCGACCTTCGGGCCAGGTATCACGAGGCTGTGACCGCCGCTGGTGAGGCGGCGATTGCAAAGCAGCACGCCAAAGGCAAGAAGACCGCTCGCGAGCGCATCGAGGCTCTGCTTGACCCAGGTTCGTTCGTCGAAATCGACGAGTATGTGCGCCACAGAAGCACCGCCTTTGGCATGGATGCGAAGCGCCCGTACGGCGACTCAGTGGTGACGGGTGTCGGAACCATCAACGGCCGACAGGTAGCTCTGTTCTCTCAGGACTTCACAATCTTTGGTGGGTCACTCGGCGAGGCTGCCGGAAACAAAATCATCAAGGTGATGGACCTGGCGCTCGCAACCGGTGTGCCGATGATCGGCATCCTTGATTCTGGTGGTGCTCGAAT